>JACCQV010000699.1 GCA_013813945.1 Deltaproteobacteria bacterium
CTGCGCCGACAGCTCCGCGGTCAACTCGACGGTGACCTCGCCTCCGCCAAACGTCTGATGCGGCGGCCGCGGCCCCTTGAACGGAAGCGCGATCTCCTCGGGCGCGCCGCTCAGCCGCTCCTTCCAGTACCCGAGCTGGCGCTCCAGCTCGGCGCCGTGCAGCCAGCTGCGCTGCCACGCGGCGTAGTCTGTGTAACCAACCGGCAACGGACGGGGCGCCGGCGACTCACCGCTGGCAAACGCCGAATAGAACTGCCCGAGCTCGCGCCAGAAGATCCCCATCGACCAGCCGTCGGCGACGATGTGATGCATCGTGCCCACGAGCACGTGGTCGTTCTCGCCGACGCGGATCATGCGGGTCCGGAACAAGGGGCCGGTCGCCAGGTCGAACGGACGGCGTGTCTCCTCGGCTACGATCCGTGGAAGCTCTCCCTCGCTGTGCTGCTCCACGGGCAGAGTCCAGTGCGCAGGCGGCTCGATCTGCTGATACGGCTCGCCGTTCCGTGAAGGAAACGTGGAGCGCAGTGCGTCGTGCCGGTGAACGAGCGCTTCGAACGCAGCGCGCAGCGCCTCGACATCGAGCGGCCCGCGAAGCCGGCGCGCGAACCCCATGTGATAGGCAGCGCTCCCTGGATCCAGCTCGTGCAGGAACCACATCCGCTGCTGCGCGTGCGAGAGCGGAGGCGGACCGCTCCACAGCGTCCGAACCAGAGGCGGCACGAGCACGGATTCACCACCGGAGCGGAGACGCGCGACCTCTCGGCCCAGCCCCTCCACCGTCGGAGCCTCGAACAGACTCCGCAGCGGAAGCTCGACCGAGAGCATCGAGCGCACGCGAGAGACCACCTGCGTCGCCAGCAGCGAGTGACCTCCGAGCGCGAAGAAGTCATCGCGCACGCCGACCCGCGCGACCCCGAGCAGCTCGCTCCAGATCTCGGCGAGCGTCTCCTCCTCCGGCGTGCGTGGCGCCACGTACACGGCGCGAGTGAAGGCGTCGTCGTCCGGCGCCGGCAGCGCCTTGCGATCGAGCTTGCCGCTGGTCGACAGCGGGAACGTCGCGAGCGTGACCAGCGCTGCGGGGACCATGTACTCCGGCAGCTTCTCCGCGAGGTAGTCACGGACCGTGGCCGCATCAAAACTGCTGCCGGCGACCACGTAGCCCACGAGCCTGGAACCGCCGTGCACCACCACCACGGCCTGACGCACCGACGGATGACCCGAGAGCACGCTCTCGATCTCGCCCAGCTCGATCCGGAACCCGCGCAGCTTGATCTGATGATCGATGCGACCCAGGAACTCGAGGTCACCGTCGTCGCGCCGACGCACCAGATCCCCCGTGCGGTACACCCGGCTGCCCGCGGGTCCGAACGGATCGGGAACGAAGCGCTCGGCCGTCAGATCCGGCCGGCCGAGATAGCCGCGAGCCAGACCCGAGCCGCCGATGCAGAGCTCGCCCGCGACGCCGATCGGCACCAGACCGAGCCCACCATCGAGCACGTGGAGCTGGGTGTTGTCGACGGGACCACCGACGACGATCGGCGACTCGTCGGGACCCACGACGCGCGCCGCCGACCAGATCGTGGTCTCGGTCGGACCGTACAGATTCCACAGCTGCCGGACCCGCGGCGCGAGCGCGTGCGCGAGCGGCACCGGCAGCGCCTCACCGCCGCACAGCGCGATCATCGCCGGTCGTCCCGGCCAGTCTGCGTCGAGCAGCATCTGCCAGGTCGCCGGCGTCGCCTGCAGGATCGTCGCGGCC
The DNA here is from genome assembly GCA_013813945.1 of Deltaproteobacteria bacterium. Classification (GTDB taxonomy): domain Bacteria; phylum Myxococcota_A; class Polyangia; order Haliangiales; family Haliangiaceae; genus JABFXX01. The sequence goes on from JACCQV010000699.1 coordinate 1,760, forward strand.
GTCTCCTCGAGCCGGCGCGCCAGCAGCACCGGATCCGCCGCTTGATCCGCCGTGCACACCACGACCTTCGCGCCGACCGACAGTGGCAGCCACAGCTCCAGCCCCGAGATGTCGAACGACACCGTCGTGATCGCGACCACCGTGTCCGCCGCCGTGATCCCGGGCGCCCGTTGCATCGACGCGATGAAGTTGGAAAGCGAGCGATGCTCGACCCCGACGCCCTTCGGGGTCCCCGTCGAGCCCGACGTGTAGATCACGTACGCGAGCTGCCCGGCGAGCACCGTCCCGACCAGACGCGTCGACGGGCGTCCTGCGATCACACCGCGATCCTGATCGACCGAGACCACCGCCGTGCCCGCCGGCACCCGGTCCGCCAGCCCCGACGCAGTCACGACCAGGCGTGCTCGCGCGTCTTCGAGGATGTGGCTCAGCCGGTCTCGCGGATGATGAGGGTCGAGCGGCACGTACGCGGCTCCGGCCTTCCACACGGCGAGTAGCGCCACCACCAGATCCAGCGAGCGCTCGAGCAGCACACCAATGGGCTGATCACTCGATGCACCCTGCACCACCAGGTGGTGCGCGAGTCGGTTCGCGCGCGTGTCGAGCTCGCGGTAGGTCAGCGTCTGTCCGTCGAGCTCGACCGCGATTGCATCGGGTGTCCGGTCGGCCTGCGCCTCCACCAGCGTCGGGACCGCAGCATCATCGACCGCCCGCTCGCTCGCGTTCCACGCACGCAGCGCGGTTCGCTCCGCGGTGTCGAGCAGCGCGATCTGCGCGAGTGGCTGACGTGAATCGGTCGCCACCTGCCCGAGCAGTGCCTGGTAGTGGCGCGCCATCTGCTCGATCCGTGCGGCGTCGAACAGGTCCACGTTGTAGACGAAGCTCATGACCAGCTGGCCGCGCCGCTCCCAGCTCGTCACGCTGAGGTCGAACTTCGCCGTCGGCGCGCGGCTCGTCCCGAACCCTTCGAGCGGCAGCCCGGAAAATCCGACCTCGTCCTCGCCTTGCGCTGCCTCGTGCGCGTACATGACCTGGAACAGCGGCGATCGGCTCAGGCTGCGCTCCACGCCGAGCGCATCCACCACCAGCTCGAACGGCGTGCCCTGGTGATCGTACGCAGAGAGCGCGACCTCCTTCTCGCGGGCGAGCAGCGACGCGAAGCTGTCCGCGCCACGCACCTGATTGCGCAGCACGATCGTGTTCACGAACAGACCGATCAACCCCTCGATCTCGCTTCGGTTCCGGTTCGCGATCGGCGTGCCGATCGACAGGTCGTCCTGCCCGGTGTAACGAGCGAGCACCGCGCGCAGCGCCGCTGCCAGCGTCATGAACAGGGTGGCGCCCTCGCGGCGGGCAAGCGTCCGCAGCTGCGCCGACAGCTCCGCGGTCAACTCGACGGTGACCTCGCCTCCGCCAAACGTCTGATGCGGCGGCCGCGGCCCCTTGAACGGAAGTGCGGTCTCCTCGGGCGCGCCGCTCAGCCGCTCCTTCCAGTAAGAGAGCTGGCGCGCGAGCTCGTCGCCACGCAGCCAGCTGCGCTGCCACGCCGCGTAGTCCACGTAGCCCACCGGCAACGCGCGCGCCGGCGGCGACTCGCCCTTCGCGAGCGAGGCATAGAACTGGCCGAGCTCGCGCCAGAAGATCCCCATCGACCAGCCGTCGGACACGATGTGATGCATCGTCCCCACCAGCACATGATCGTCCTCGCCCAGGCGGATCAGGCGCGTCCGGACCAGCGGTCCGGTCGCGAGGTCGAACGGACGGCGCTCGTGCGACGTGATGCGTTGCAGCTCGATCTCGCGCGTGGTCTCGTCCAGCGCACTGAGGTCCTCGAACGCGAGCTCCCGGCGAGCCGGCGGCGCGACCTGCGGGTACGGATCCCCGTTTGGCGAAGGAAACGTGGTGCGTAACGGATCGTGACGCTGAACGAGGGCTTCGAACGCACCGCGCAGCGCCTCGACATCGAGCACCCCACGAAGCCGGCGCGCGAACCCCATGTGATAGGCGGCGCTATCCGGATCGAGCTGGTGCAGGAACCACATCCGCTGCTGCGCGTGCGACAGCGGAGCCGGATCGCTCGACAACGTCCGGACCAGAGGCGGCGCCTGCACCGATTCGCTGCGGACGCGAAGCCGCGCCACCTCGCGCGCCAGTCCGTCGATCGTCGGTGCATCGAACAGGCTGCGCAGCGGAAGCTCGACCGCGAGCACCGAGCGCACCCGAGAGACCAGGCGCGTCGCCAGCAGCGAGTGTCCGCCCAGCGCGAAGAAGTCATCGCGTACGCCGACCCGGGAGACCCCGAGCAGCTCGCTCCAGATCTCCGCGAGCGTCTCCTCCTCCGGCGTGCGTGGAGCCACGTACTCCGCCCGAGTAAACGCTTCGTCGTCCGGCGCCGGAAGCGCCTTGCGATCGAGCTTGCCGCTGGTCGACAGCGGAAACGTCGCGACCGTCATCAGCGCCGCCGGCACCATGTACTCGGGCAGCTTCTCCGCGAGGTAGTCACGGACCGTGGCCGCATCAAAACTGCTGCCGGCGACCACGTAGCCCACGAGCCTGGAACCGCCGTGCACCAC
>JACCQV010000749.1 GCA_013813945.1 Deltaproteobacteria bacterium
GGTGGTCGCGCGATAGAACCGATCGAGATCGTCGAGCCGCGCTGGATCGAGGTCCCGACCCGAGACCCACGCGAGCTTCTCGATGGCGCCCTGCGCGCGCGCGCGTTCCTTGCGCAGCTGCTTGCGCTTGCGGGAGGTCAGCGCGCCGAGGAACTCATCGAACGTCGCGTAGCCGCGATTCTTCCAGTGGAACTGATAGCTCGCGCGCGGGAAGAAGCCGGCTCCGGCGAGCTGTGCCTGCTCTTCGGCGGTGCAGAACAGCCAGTGGATCGACGAGCAGCCGGTATCGTCGGCGATCGCGCGCACGCCCGCGATCAGGGCGCTGCGGACTCCGGCCGCTGCTGCGCCGAGCCCCGGTCCCAGCAGGATCCGCGGCCCGGTCGCCGGGGTCGCGGGTGCCGCGATCACGAGCTTCGGGTAGTACTCGAGGCCCGCGCGTTGCGCCGCACTGGCCCAGCCCCAGTCGAAGATGTATTCGCCGTAGCTGTGGATCTTGACGAATGCGGCGACGCCACCCACGAGGATGCCGTCGACCTCGGCGAGCAGATAGACGGAGGTCCAGCCCGAGCGCTTCTTCTGGGGCCCGAAACCTCTCGCTGTCAGAGGGTCGATCGAGCCCGATTCCTCCAGGGCACGGAGGAACCCGGCTTTGAGGAATGGCGATGCCCCATGGCCCAGCGCGTCCCAGGCGGCCTGGGGGAGCTCCGCCACCGATCCGACCGCCCGCACGACGACACTCGTCCCAGGGGCAATCGTGCTAGAAGAACGCTTCTCAGCCACGGAGAGAGACCATGCCACTCGACCCCGCCATCAAGAAGAAGATCGACGACCTCGTGCAGTCCGACTCCGTCGTGCTGTTCATGAAGGGTTCCCGCAGCTTTCCTCAGTGCGGGTTCTCGGCATCGGTCGTCAACATCCTGAACACCTTGGTTCCCAAGTTCGCAACCGTCAATATCCTGAGTGACTCAGAGGTCCGCGGCGGGATGAAGGAGTACTCGGACTGGCCGACCTTCCCGCAGCTGTTCATCAAGGGCGAGTTCGTGGGTGGCGCCGACATCGTGCGGCAGATGCACGAGAGCGGCGAGCTCGAGAAGAAGCTCGGCGATCTCGTCACGCCCGCGAAGGCTCCCGAGGTCACGGTCACCGCGCGCGCGGCAGCGGAGCTTTCGGCAGCGCTCAAGGATGGCGGTCCTGGCGACGTGATCCACCTGACGATCACGCCGGCATGGGAGCACCAGCTCGATATCGGCCCCAAGGAAGCGTCGCACCTGACGGTCGAGACCGGTGGCGTCACCGTGCAGCTCGATCGCGCGAGCTCGGGCCGGGCGGCGGGTGTTGTCGTCGACTTCGTCGAGAACTCCGATGGCGCCGGCTTCAAGATCGACAATCCGAACCGCCCCGCGGCGGTCCGGCAGATCGAGCCGAAGGCACTGAAGGCGCTGCTCGACAGCGGCAAGATCAAGGCGTTCTACGACGTGCGGACCGAGAAGGAGCGGGTGATCGCGTCGATCGCCGGCGCCAAGCTCCTCGACGATGCGGCGATGGCCGAGGCCGAGAAGCTGCCGAAGGACGCCCACATCGCGTTTCACTGTCACCACGGCAACCGCAGCCGCGCGGCGGCCGAGCACTTCCTCAAGGAAGGCTACACGAACGTCTACAACCTCGCAGGCGGCATCGACGCATGGTCGCGCGACGTCGATCCGAGCGTTCCGAAGTACTAGTCGTGCGAGCGGCGCTATTGCTCGTGCTGGTGGCGTGCAAGGCCGACCCGAACGCGGAGGTTTGCGAGCACTACGCGAAGCTCGTCGTTGACTGCCGCGAGGACAAGTCCGACTCGCCCGGTCTCGTCAGGGATACGGCCGAGAACTTCTGCCTCAAGGGCATGAGCGGCAAGCACGAGCAGATCTTCGGTGCCGGGTACAAGGCGATGATCGAGTGTACGCGCACCGCGACCACGTGTGACGCGTACAACGCCTGTCAGGCGCCGTGATTGTCCTTGATCGGCGCGACCGGCGACGGCATCGTCCGGCCCGATGTCAGCCCGCGCTGTTCTTGGTCTCCTCCTCGTAGCGGCGTGCAGTGGCGATGATGGCGGCGGCATGCCGGACGCGCCGCCGGTGCTCCAGCCAGCAGCAAATCCTGCACGCCAGATCCTCGATACCAAGCTGACGTACGACGTCACCACGCTATCTGCGACCGCAATCATCGCGTTCGCGCCGAGCACGGAGCCGGGCGCGACGCTCGAGGTCGGCGACCTGATGATCGATTCGGTCATGGTCGACGGCGCCGATGTCGCGTTCACAGCCGTTACTGCGCCGGGCTCGATGCTGCACGCGAACGATCACACGATCGACCTCGCGATCCCCGAGAGCACGATGCCGACGATCGTGACGATCGGCTTCCACTACAAGCACCACGCCAACTTCGAGGGCGCGTCCGCGGCGGGCTTCACGCTCGTCTGGCCGTATCACTGCGGCAATCTGTTTCCATGTCACTCGCGTCCCGACGACGGGCTGACGTTCACGCTCGATCTCACCGGCATCCCGGCAGGAAAGACGGCGGTCTTCCCGGCGAAATTGACCACCGAGGCCCCGTCCTACCAGGTCGCCTGGAGCATCGATGCATACACGGAGCTGCCGCTCGGGGTGACGACCGCCGGGACTGCTGTCTCGATGTGGTATCGCCCGACGGAGCTCACGGCCGCGCAGACGGGCGGCACGCACCTCGTCGCGGTGTTCGACTGGCTCGAGAAGAACATCGGAGCGTATCGGTTCGGACCCAAGGTCGGAACCGTGAGCGTCAGGTGGGGGGCCGGGGCGTTCGGTGGCATGGAGCACCATCCGTTCTGGCACATCTCGTCAGCCGCTCTCGCCGATCACGAGACGAACGCCCACGAGGCGGTGCACGGGTGGTTCGGCGACGGCATCCGGGTCGCGTGCTGGGAGGACTTCGTGCTGTCCGAGGGCACGACCACGTACCTCGCGGGCCGCGCGCTCGACGTGGTTGCGCCCTCGGTGGGCGCGTCCGTCTGGTCGGGGTATGCGACAGACCTCAACGGGGTCAGCGCGACCGCAAAGGTCTGGCCGCAGAGCTGTAACGCTCTCGACATCGTCGACGACGATCTGTTCACCCGCGCCCCGTACATCCGCGGCGCGTTCTTCTACCGCGGGGTCGCGCTCAAGGTCGGCGCCGCCCTGCTCGACCAGGCGCTCGCCGCGTTCTACACCGCGCATGCGGGCCGGGCCGCGCACATGAGCGACATGCTCGACACGATCAAGTCCGTGACCGGCTACGACCCGACGGTGTGCGCGGACATGTGGCTCAAGAGCACGACGAAGCCCGCTGCCAACACGCCCTGCCCCTGACAGGGGACGCTCCCGACTTACGACACTTGCTACGAGGGTTCGCGGGGTTGCACGCACTAAGTGTCGTAAGTCGGGAGCGTCCCTAGTTCAGGCGTGCTGCCGTCATCGTGTGATCGCCGACCGCGAACACGATCCGCGCGACGTTGTCGCCTTCCTTCTGGAAGACGACCACGGCCTGCAGCGGCTCGAGGAAGAACTCGGTCTCCGAGAGCGGCATCAGGCGGTGCTTCGGCTCGCCCTGGCCCTCGATGTAGAGGCGCTTGCCGACGACCGAGATCACGAGCTGAGTACCGGAGAAGTCGTACGTGCCAGCGAGCGGTGCGAGCTGCGCGGGGCCGGGG
>JACCQV010000759.1 GCA_013813945.1 Deltaproteobacteria bacterium
ATAGAAGCCATAGCGTCCGAATGCTACCAGAAAGATAACTACAACACAGAGCAGAGACGCCGCGTGACCCAGTGGCTACTCGAAACGCTTGATGATGAGGAAGCCGAAGTCCGACTGGCACACGCCGATCTCACCCGGGTTGAGGCGGAGCGAGAGCTGGCGGAACTCGATCACGAGCTGCGCATCGGGCGTCACCTTGAACGGCTGACCGGTGGTCGCGCTGCCGAGATCCTCGGAGTGCGCCTTCATCAGGGCGTCGAAGTCGCCGCCGCCCTTGAGCTGGCCGAGGAGCGACTTGACCTCGGTCTCTGCCCCGGCCATGTCGCGTGCTGCAGCGCGCTTGTCCTGACGGCCGTTGAAGGCCTCGTGCAGATCCTGCCACGAGATCAGGATGTGCTTCACCATCGCGGTGTTCGCCAGCGGCTCGCGAGCGAGAATGTCGGCCGAGATCACCGAGGACTTCGGTGCCTCGAACGGCTGCGATCCTACCTTGCTGTTCATCGACGGGCCGCCGGGCGCCCCCGGGCCACAGGCGGCGAGGAGCAGGGCGATCACGAGACACTTCATGCGCGGACGCTAACATGTCTCCGTGATCTGGCACTCCCCGATCCGGCACCCCCCGATCCGGCACGGAACATGGCAGGGTGAGCGGCATGAGCGAGGACGTCACCATGCAGCAGCTCGTCGAGCTGCTCCCCGCGCGAATCTGGTACCTGACCTCGAACGGAACGGACATGTGGTGCCGTCGGCCTTACGGGTTTCTGTTCTCGACCGGCCAGGCAGCAGAGACGTTCGCAAAGGAGATGGGCACGGGCGAGGAGCTGTTCGCGATCGGCATGGACGCGGGTGCGCTGATCTCGGATGCGATCCTCAGCGGTCTTCGCGACACGGCGGTGACGCGGCTGTTCATCGACCCGGCGATCGATGCCGACAGTGGCGACGTCCACGGCAAGATCCTGCGGCTGTCACCGCTCACCTGAGCTCGGCGAACGCCTTGATCAGCTCGGGCATGAACGCGGAGATGTCGGCGTAGGTCGCACGGGCGGACTGGTACCGGAGCAGCTCCTTCGCAAGAACCGGCGTCCACCGGAACGACAGGTTCAGCTGCTGCTGCGCCTCGGCGTTCGCGGCGTCCTTGCCCTTGCGGTCGAGCAGATAGACCACCACGACCGCGCGCACGATCGACTCGTCGACGAACGTCTTCCACGCGCCATAGGCCTGCTTCTTCATCGCGTCCTCGACGAGCGCGAACAGCCGCGTGCCCGAGGCTTCGAACGCGGCGCGGTGGGTCGCGACAAGCGGGTTGACGTACGAGTGCGCCATCTCGTGAACGAGCAGCGCCACGCTCGCGTCATCGGTCGTCGGCATGCCGTCCGCCGCGTGGATGCCGAGCACCTGGTAGATCTCCTGGGTGCCGTCGGGGAGCGTCGCGCGTACGCCCATGTTGTGGGTGCCGGTGAGGAGGCCGGGTACGACGATGAAGCGTGCGTTGGGCTTCGCTCCGAAGAATGCGTCGAACCACGGGACTGGGTTCTCCTTCTGGATCATCTGACGCACTGTTGCCACGACCTGTTCGGCGTACGGGCGATTTGCGTCGAGGAACGCATCGAGCTTGGTGTCACGTGCGAAGTCGCGCAGCGTGGCGGCATACGCGGCGACGTCGGCGCCGGTGAATCTCGGATCGAGCTCGGGCAGCTCGCCCGGGTTCACGAGCTCGAGCTGATCGTCGAGATGCACGGCGAGGATGAGCGGCGCATCCCAGCTGATCGAATGACTCGCGCGCAACGCCTGGGTTGCGAGAACCGCCGGATGATTCTTGAACGGGCCGAACGTCGCGTCGACGGCCTTCACGTACGGGGTCGCGGGCGCCTCCGTGTACGCGCGATGGCCGATCAAGCGGTGGAGGATCGAGAGCAGCTCGATGCGGCGGTCGACGCGAACGAGCGAGGTGCTGGATGCGATCCCAGGAACCGGCGCGGGTGAGGGCGGTGGCGGTGGCGAAGCCGAGTTGCCCTTGCAGGCAACCAACACGCAGAGAATGAGCGCACGCACGCTACGAGAGTAGCGCGAGCAGATCGTCGCGGGTGATCGCGGCGGCACCACCCGCATCCGCGAGCGCAGCATCGGCGAGGGCACGCTTGCGCGCCTGCAGCTCGAGGATTCGCTCTTCGACGGTATCGCGCGCGACCATGCGGTAGACCATCACCGGCTTGTCCTGGCCGATGCGATGGGCGCGATCTGCCGCCTGATCCTCGACGGCAGGGTTCCACCACGGATCGATCAGGAAGACGTGATCGGCCGCGGTCAGGTTGAGGCCCGTACCACCGGCCTTGAGCGACAGCAGCATCACGGGCGGCCCATCCTCGGCCTGGAACGCATGGACGACGCTGGCGCGGTCGACGGTGGAACCATCGAGGCGGACGTACTTGAAGTTGGCCGCCTCGAGGTGCGGCTCGATCAGATCGAGCAGCGAGGTCCACTGCGAGAAGATCAGCGCACGGTGCCCTTCGGCCACCGCATCGCCGAGCGCCTCCATCAGCCGCTGCAGCTTCGACGACGTCTGCGGTGCTTCTCCTCCGCGGAGGCCGTTCGGCAACAGCGCGGGGTGACACGCGGCCTGACGCAGGCGGAGCAGCGCCTCGAGCGCGGCCATCACGCCCTTGCCCTGCTCGAGCAGCGCGACGATCTCGCGCTGGGTCGCCGCGCGAATCGTGTCGTAGGTGACGCGCTCGGCCTCGTCGAGCTCCACGTACATCACCGAGTCGGTCCGCGGCGGCAGCTCGCGCGCGACCTCGGTCTTCATCCGGCGCAGCACGAACGGCCGGATTCGATCGCGGAGGCGCGCGGCGGCCCCCGAATCACCGTTGACGATCGGCTCGGACCAGCGATCCGCGAAGTCGGTACGACCGCCGAGCAGGCCGGGGTTGGTGAAGTGGAGCTGGCTCCACAGCTCGTCGAGCCGATTCTCGATCGGCGTACCGGACAGGGTCACCCGCCAGTTCGCCTTGAGCTTGTAGGCGGCGCGCGCGACCTGACTGTCGGGGTTCTTGATCGTCTGCGATTCGTCGAGGATGACGGTGTCCCACGCGATCGCGGCGAGGACGTCGGTGTCGTTGCGCAGGATCGGATAGCTCGTCAGCACGACATCTGCGCTGGTATCGAGCGCACGCCGCGCGCCGTGATAGGAGGAGACCTCGAGGTCGGGACGGAACTTCCGGATCTCCGCGAGCCAGTTGAACAGGACGCTGGTCGGCGACACGACGAGCGTGCGCGTCTTGCCGGAGGCCTGGATCGCCGCGAGCATCTGGATCGTCTTGCCGAGACCCATGTCGTCCGCGAGCACACAGCCGAGCCCGGCCTGCCGGCAGAACACGAGCCAGTCGACTCCGCGCTGCTGATACGGACGCAGCTCGCCGACGAACCCACCTTCGGCGGCCACCACCGGAATGCCGGAGAACCCGTCGAGCAGCGGGCGCAGCCGGTCGAGCTCGGGCGGTGGCGGCTCATCGAGCTCCTCGCACAGCTTCGCGAGATCGGGGAGCGCGTACATCGGGACCTTGTGATCGTCGCCGCGAGACGCGAGCAGATCGGCGACGCGGTCGCCGTGCTGATCGAACCACGTCATCGGCACGCGGCCCCAGCCGCCACCCTGGAGCGGCACGAGGTCGACACCGTTCTGCCAGGCGCGCAGCGCCGCAGCGATTGACGCGGTGCGGCCACCGGAGCCCTGGAGGGCAACATCCATCTTGCTGCCGTCGATCGTGATGCGCGCGTCGAGGGTCACGGCCCTGGTAGCGTTCGCGGCCTTCGCGTCGGTGCGGAACCAGCCTGCGAGCTGGTTGTGCATCAAGAACGCTTCGCGGCCCGTGAGCTCGACGCGCCGACCCGGGACGAGGTTCAGCTCGTCGCGCAGGCGGTGAGTCAACCGGCGTTCGGCATCCTGATCGCGGATCGGCAAGTCGCCCTTGAGGTGCACGATGGTCCCGCCATCGACTCGCGCGCGCGGCGGGTCGCCGTAGACCAGCGTCGGGAACACGACGAGACGGTCGCCATCCTGATCGACATCGAAGGACATCCGCGGCTGCTCGCGCTTGCCCATCTGCGGCAGTACGGTCGCGCGAATCTCGATGTCGATCCGCGCGGCGAGCGCGGGCAGGGTCTTGCCGATCAGCTCCGCGAACGCCGAGCGCGGCACCGTGAACTGCTGCGGGAGCTTCTCGAGCCGCGCACCGGTGAGATCGATCGCGCCGATCGGGCGGATCACGTTGTCGCTCGTGCGGACGACACCGGTCGCGACCACCTCGCGGACGCCGCGGTCGGCCTCGATCCGGACCTTCACACCACCCGGAGCATCCTCGATGATCGCGCGCGGCATGATCGGATCGCCGCTCGTGGTCACCGGCTCGTCCTTCCACATCACGTCGCGCGCGTCGGCGAGGATGGTCAGCACGCGGTCGAGCTTGTCGCCCGTGATCGGCCCGCGCCGGACGGTCAGCAGCTTGTCGACGGTGAGATCGCACTCCATCGTCGCGATGTGCCCGGCCTTGCCCGTGCCGACCAGAGACAGCAGCGCACCGACGAGTGGCTCGGTGCGATCACCGCGAACGAGCACGCGCGTGACGACCAAGCCTCCGGCATCGGGCGTCAGGATGTAGCGGATCGGGGCGGCCGCGATCGAGGACTTCGGAAGCTCGCCATCTGCCTGCTCTGCGGCGATCACCGAGGCGCACACGTGGGAGCATACCGCCTCACGGCTGGTGCAGTTGCACTCCCACTCGGCGTGCTTCGTATTGAGGACCACCTCGAACGGGATCGGCTTGCCAGGGACCCGGACCTCGAGCTCGAGCTCGTCACCGCGATCGACCCGGCCCACGACGCGCCCGTCCCGCGCGAGGGTGACCCCCTGCGACCAGGTTCGGTCGGTCGCTTTCGCGCGGACCGAATCACGGAGGGCTTCGAGCACGGTCGGTCTCCTTAGCACGCCCAGGGCGATGAGACCAAAGGCAGAGCAGTCATGATACGTTCCGCTGCGTGGCAGGGGAACCCGTCGACGACAACGAGCTCGACGCCGAGCTGGTCGCCCGGATGGCAGCAGGGGACCGCGCTGCGATGTCCCAGCTCTACACCCGCCACTCGTCCGTGATGCTCGGGCTCGCCATGCGGATCGTGCGCGAGCGCCGGGAGGCCGAGGACCTCCTACATGACGTCTTTCTGGAGGCATGGCGCGCTGCGAAAGACTTCGATCCGAAGCGCGGCCGGGTTCGTACCTGGTTGACCATCCGTATGCGCTCCAGAGCCTTGGATCTCCAGAAGTCAGCCCGGGTTTCCCGCAATGCGGGCGACGCCGGTCTCGACTATCTGGTGGACGAGCGCGAGCGCACGAGCCCCGACCACGCCCGGATTCGTACCGCCCTCGCGGAGCTCGGAGCCGATCAGCGCAAGGTGCTCGAGCTCGCGTACTTCGAGGGTCTGTCGTGCACCGAGATCGCCGACAAGATCGCGATCCCGGTAGGGACCGTCAAGTCGCGGATCGCTGCGGGGCTCGAACGCCTCCGGACTGGCATCGTGGGGAAGGTGCTGTCGTGAGTGACGTCCGCGAGCTCCTCCCGCTCTACGTCCTCGGCGCCCTGGACCCGGGGGAGATGGACCAGGTCACCCGCGCGGTCTCGGCCGATCCGCAGCTCGCAGACGAGCTCGCCGCGCTCGAGGACAGCGCGCTCGCGCTGATCGCTCCGCTCACGCCTTCGCCGGATGTCCACGCGCGGTTGCTGTCGTCGATCGGCGCCGGACCGTACGAGCTCTACGCCGCCAAGATGGCCAGGCTCTACGACGTCACCCTCCATCGTTCGCGCGAGCTCCTCGGCCTGATCGCCCGGAAGTCGTCCTGGGAAACGCCACTCCCCGGCGTGCACCTCGTCCACTTCGACGGCGGCCCAGCGTATGCCGGCGCCGACTGCGGCTTCGTCAAGCTCGAGCCTGGTACTGCCTTTCCCCAGCACAGGCACCTGGGTGAGGAGGTGTCGCTCATCATCGCAGGTCGCGTTCGGGATCGGACCACCGGCCGCATCTACGGCCCCGGTGACGAGATTGTCGAGCCCGCGGACGGCGAGCACGATGTGATCTGCGAAGGCGACGAGCCTTGCATCTATGCGGCGCGCGCCATGAACGGGATCTCGATCGCGGGAGCACCCGTGCGTCCCTCCCGCAATCTGCCGTGAGAAGTAGCCCCCCGTAGGATCGAGATCGATCCGGCCGGTGTACGATGAGCACGTTGGCATCTCCTGGGCGCAGTGACGACGGCATGCGGCTGGTGGGAACCATCAGAAGCATCGAGCTGCACGCGACCTCGACGAACTTCCACAACGTGAGCTCGCGGCAGGTCGCCAAGATCCAGCTCGACATCGAGCGTGCGACCGACGACGAAGGCGAAGAGCTCGACGTCCTCAACCTGGCGGACCTCAGCTTTCAGGGGCCCGCCGAGCTGGTGCCCCGCTTTCACGAGGGCGATCGCGTGCAGATCGTGACGAGCGCGGAGTCGCAGCTCCACATCACGAGCATCCGTCCGGCGCCGCTGTCCTAGCCGCTCACCAGATCAGCGTGCCCTCGTCGGTGTCTTGACCGCCGAGGATGGTCGAGTCGAGCAGCTTCGTCTTGTTCTTGGGACCGACGGCCTTGATCTTCTTGGGGCCAGGCGCGAGCGGGAGGCGTGTCATCGGCGTCTCGCCGATGTACTTGCCGTCAATGTAGATCGTGGTCTTCGCGTTCGCCTTGATCGTCAGGTAGCCGAACCGCGAGATCGCGAGGATGTCGTCCTTCGACATGCTCGTGTTCGCGTCGGCGACTTCCGGCTTGGGCGCGGCGTCTGCGGGGACCGTGGTGACGACCTTGGGGTCGGACGTGCTGTCCTTGTCGCCGCTCTGCAGGAACATGAACACGCCGATCCCGAGCGCGGCGAGGACCACGAGGGCGGCAACCACGGACAGCACACTCTTCATGCGGTGCGCGCGCAGGAGGTTCGTGTCGGGGTTCGCCATCCACGAGTCGACCGGCACATTCGCCGACAGATCGATGACGCCCTCCGGCAGGGGCGGGACAGGTGGCGGCAGCTCGGTCTTGGTCGAGCCCTGGTTGTTGACGATCATCGACGGGATTCCCGCCTCGGCAACCGGGATCGTCGGCGGCTTGGGCCGGGCCGAGCCGAGCTCGCCACTGCGCGCAGCCGGCGGCAGGGGTGGCGGCGGCAGCGGGGTCCGCTGGATGTGCATCTGACCCGTCATCGGCCGTGGCGTCGGAGGTGGCGCCGGCTCATCGGCGGCCTTCAGGATCTCGTCGCGGGCGGCCATCTCGTCGCCGAAGTCGGTGAACAGGAGCCGCGCGAGATCGTTCTGGCTCGCCGGCCCGCCGAGCGTGGCGAGCGAGCTGCGGATCGCGTTCGCGAACTGCTGGGCATTCTCGAACCGGCCGTTCGGATCGCGAGCCATCGCCTGGATCAAGGCCGCGCGCATACCGGCCGGAATGTCCGGACGGCGCTCGCGGATGTCAGGGATGGGCTCCTCGGTGATCGCCTTGAACGTCAGGAAGTCGGAGTCACGGTGGAACAGCCGCTTGATCGCCAGCATCTCGTACATGACGATCGCCAGTGCGAACACGTCGCTGCGGCGATCGAGTGGCTTGCCGAGGATCTGCTCGGGGGACATGTACGCGTTCTTGCCCTTGACCGTGCCGGTGCGCGTGCGCGAGTTCGCGCCGCGTGCCTTGGCGATGCCGAAGTCGAGGACCTTCACGAGACCGTCGCCGCACACCATGATGTTCGGTGGCGAGACGTCGCGGTGAACGACGTTGAGCAGCACGCCGTCGGGGCCGCGCGCCTCGTGCGCGGCGTGCAGACCTTCGCAGGCCTGGACGATGATCCCCGCGACCATGCGGATGTCGAGCATCTTCCCGGCCTTCGAGAGCCGCGTCATCATCCGCGAGAGCGGGACGCCGTGGTGATACTCCATCGCGATGAACCACGTGCCGGCGTACTCGCCGAACGCGTGCACCTGGCAGACGTTCTTGTGAACGAGCTGGTGCGCGAGGTCCGCTTCGTCGCGGAACATCGTGACGAAGTGATCATCCTCGGCGAGGTGCGGAAGGATCCGCTTGAGCACGAGGACGTCTTGCTGACCTCGACCCGAAGGTCTCGCCAAAAAGATCTCGGCCATGCCGCCGGTCGCGAGCTTCGCGATCAGCTGATAGCTGCCGAAATCCCTGGCGTCCCGAGGGACCAGAGTCCCCGCCGGAATGGTCACAACGAATAGTATGCCTGAGGAATTTCCCGGATTTAAGCCTGAGCTGACACAGACGGTGACGATCGCTCCAGCCAGGCCTGGGTGCAGGCGGCCGTGATTGGCATTGATCGCTCGAAATCCGCGACGATACCTCGCTCGATCCTCGTCGAGAACAGGGCGACATCCACCGACACGGACCCCTGGTAGCGGCGGTGAATCAGGCCGGACCCGATTCGTGAGAGACCATACAAAGCGGTGATCACCGCCCGGCCGCCCAGGACCGAGGGGCGGATCTGGATATCGATCTCGTTGTCGCGGCGCCGCCAGCAGGCGGTCTCGACGTAATGAAGCTTGCCGGAGATCAGGGGGCGCACGAACGCCGGCAGCTGGCGGCGGGGCACGACCCGGCAGACCCGGCGGACCACCCCGTCGCGATCGTCGAGCTCGAGCACCGTGCGCTCGGTGATCTCGACCCGGCGGTCGGCCTCACTCTGCAGGGTCGGGTCGAAGTACGCCGCAAACACGTGATCGACGGAGGGGGCACGGAACGTGTGCTCGAACGAGAAGGGGGTCACGCCCCCATTACACGGCATCTGCGGAGCAACGCCAGGCACGGTTCGGTAACAGCTTCGCAGGTCACGAAATCGTCACGTGTTGCGCATAACGCTGCGCAACTGCGCTCGCGCACGCCGATCGGCGACACAGTGGTGGCATGTATCCGACGTCGGACCGGCCGGGATGGCGGGACAACTTCCCGTTCTGGACGGTCCATGCGGTCGCGATCGTCGGCGCGATCATCGTGGGCTGGAGCTGGGCGGCTCTCGGGTGGCTGGTCGGCAGCTACCTCGTCCGGATGTTTGCGATCACCGGCGGCTACCACCGCTACTTCGCCCATCGCACGTACAAGACCGGTCGCGTGTTCCAGCTGATCCTCGCGTTGCTTGCGATGAGCAGCGCGCAGCAGGGCGTGCTGTGGTGGGCGGCGCATCATCGCAACCACCACAAGTTCTCCGATGAACCGGAGGACACCCACTCGCCGGTCCAGCGTGGCTTCTGGTGGTCGCACTTCCTGTGGATCCTCGCGCCGCGCAATCGCGCGACCGACCTCGAGAAGATCAAGGACTTTGCGAAGTATCCCGAGCTGCGCTGGCTCGATCGCCACGATCTGTTGATCGCGGTCGCATGGGGCTTCGTGATCTATTTCATCGGCGGATCGACGGCGCTGTTCTACGGCCACTTCCTGTCGATCGTCGTCGCGTGGCACATCACGTTCTGCATCAACTCGCTCGCGCACGTCTGGGGCGGCCGGCGCTACGCAACGAACGACGAATCGCGCAACAACGCCGTGCTCGCGGTGCTCACCCTCGGCGAGGGCTGGCACAACAACCATCACCACTATCAGCGCTCCGCACGCCAGGGCTTCTACTGGTGGGAGATCGACGTGACGTTCTACGTCCTCAAGGTCCTCGAGAAGCTGCGGATCGTTTCGGACGTTCAGGGCGTCCCGCGCCACGTGCGCGACGACGATGTGTCGAACGAGCGTGCCCGCCTGACTGCAGCCGTCGCTGCGCCGCCGAGCTGATCGCGACGTGCCCTTGATGGTTGCGGTCCGGAGCAGCTGGTTGGAGCTGCTACCGGGGCTCGGGCGCTGATTGTAGCGAGACCTCCGCGTATGCTCGGTCCTGTTGTCAGGCGCACTGACCTTCGTCGTTCTCGGTGGGCTTCTCACGGGGGCCGCATGCGGTCGGGTCTCGTTCGACCCGGTGGTCGATGCGTCGAACGGCAGCGAAGCCGCGGCGCCGTGTGATCTGGCGGCACCGTTCGGGATCCCGATCGCGATGGAGGAGCTCAATACCCCCGCGAACGAGGGCAGCTTCCGGCTGCTACCAGGCGAGCTTGCCGGATACTTCCATGCGAGCTCCAACATCTTTCGCGCAGCTCGCTCCGACCTGGCCTCCGCCTTCACGTTCACGCCGGTCGCTGCGCTGAACACTGCGAACCTCGATCAGGAGCCCAGCGTGACCGAGGACGACCTGCTGATCGTATTCCGCAGCCGCGTCGCCGGTAACGACGAGCTCTATTACGCGACGCGCAGCTCTCCGGAGGTTGCGTTCGACCCTCCGATCCAGATCGCATCGCTGGCCCACATCAACTCAGATACCCAGCCGTTCCTGTCGGCGGCGGACGGGCAGCTGTACTTCCAATCGACCCGGGATGGGGCCGATCAGGACATCTACCGTAGCGCCTGGACCGGTACCACATTCGCTCCCCCCATCTTGATCGACGAGCTTCGCGCCAACAACGAGGGTGACCCTGCGCTGTCGATCGACGGCCTCACGATCTACTGGCGCTCGACGCGGCCAGGTGGGCTCGGCGCCGGTACCTATGACATCTGGAC
>JACCQV010000761.1 GCA_013813945.1 Deltaproteobacteria bacterium
CGCGCTCGACGTGGCGAGGACGTTCCACCCGCAGGTCGCCTTGCTCGACATCGGGCTGCCCGTCATGGACGGCTACGAGGTCGCCCGCCAGCTCCGCACGCTCGAGCTCGGCGGCGGCAGGATCCGGCTCATCGCGGTCACGGGCTATGGCCAGGATGCCGACCGCGTGAGGACTACCGAGGCCGGCTTCGACGCGCACGTGATCAAGCCCGCCACGTTCCTGACGGTCATGAGCCTACTGACCGCCCCCGACGACGAGCCGCAGGGGGCAAAACGATCCGCTGGGTGACGGGCGGTCCTGTCGCGTCGGCCGATGGCGCACGTCGCGCGGTGGGCGGCGGCAGTGGGTGAGAGCCAGGTCAGTCGCCTGTCGTCACATCGATCGTCTGATCGTGATCGGGAATGACCCGGGTCACGAAGCCCGGCGCCTGGATCGTCATCGTCCGTTTTCCGGCCGAGCGCTCGAGCGAGAGCGGTGTCCTTCCCGCCGCTCGGCCATCGATCGTGATCGCCGTACCCGGTGCACCCACGATGCGGATCGTGATGCCACGCTTTCGATCCTGTGCAGCTCCGTTGACCGTCGGTGTCAGGCCGACCGGAGGCACTGGCTGTGCCAGCTGTTCCGGCAGCGAGCTCGTCGGCGTCGCGCTCGCCACGGTGGGACGGGTCGCCGCGTAGTACGCGATGCCAGCGCCGCCACCGAGGAGTACGAGCACGATGAGAGCTCCGTAGATGCGGCGCGAGGAAGCTCCGCCGGCAGTGCCTTCCGGCGTCAGGCTTGCCGGGAGCGATCGTTCTGCGCGCGCGAGCGCTGCGTGCGCCACGCGCTGCGTTGCACGCTCATCGTCGAGCTGGAGATCGAGTGGCTCCGGCGGCGGTGTCCTGTCGGGGGGAGCGAGCGTGAGCGGAGCAGGGTCAGCGGGGCTCGAACCGCCGACGTCAACAAGCTCCATCACATCGGGAAACGACAGGTCGGCTGGCGGTGGTTCGGGTCGCGGATCCGGCGCACCACGGTCCAGCTCTCGGAGCAACCGTCGGACCTCCGCGGCACCTGGTCTTTGATCGGGCGACGGATCGATCAGCCGTTGCACCAGGGTGCGGAACGGCACCGGCACGTCCTCGAGGTTCTGGTTGCTCACCTTCGCGACGAGGAGCATCTGAAGCGACGACGAGGTCCATAGCGAGCGTCCAAGCGCGAGCTCGGCGAGGATCACACCCAGCGCATACATGTCCTGCGCCGATGCGGGCTCGGCCGCCTGACCGAGCACCTCCGGAGCCATGTAGTTCGGAGTCCCGGCGGCCATGCCAGCACCGGTGAGCTGGCTGTTCGGATCGCCGCCGAGGACGCGGGCGATCCCGAAGTCGAGGATCTTCACGTGGTCGGTGCCGTCGGTGGACAGCATGATGTTTTCGGGCTTGAGATCGCGATGGACGATCGTCATCCGGTGCGCGGCTTCGAGCGCCTCACACAGCTGAACGCCGATCCTGCAGATCCGATCGGCGGGCAACAGACCGGCCTTGATCTCGTCGAGCAGCGTCCGTCCGCGCACCAGCTCCATCGCGAGGTACACCCGGCCATCCGCACCCTGGCCGAACTCGATGATCTGCACCGTGTTCGGGTGCGAGAGTGCGCTCGCGATCTGGGCCTCGCGAAAGAATCGCTTCACCGCGATCGCGTCGAGCCGGGTCATCACCTTGACCGCGACGTCGCGGCCGATCGACAGCTGGGTCGCGCGGTAGACGACGCCCATCGCACCTGCGCCGAGTCGCTCGCGAAGCTCGAACCGGTTGTCGAGAATCGTCCCGACGAGCGGATCGCGGTCCTCCACGAACAGGAGCGGAGCGCCGCATCCGGCACACGATGCGGCTGCCTCCGAGCTCGGATCAGGCACGCGGTCGCAGCTCGGGCAGACTCGCGCCATCCAGCAGCAGGGTACCGCAACCCGCCGGTGGAATAGATCTGTCCGGATTGAACTCATTGGATTGACACGGGTAAGTGGATACTGAACAGTCGTACAGTGCCACGCGTCGCCTGTCTGGATCTACCGGCGTTGCCGCTCCAGCTGGTGTGGCGAGCGGAGCCTGCGTGGCGTGCGTATCCGGTCGTCGTGATCGATGACGATCGACCACAGGGTCTCGTGCTGTGGGCGTGCGAGCGCGCGCGTGCGGTCGGTGTTCTCGCCGGTCAGCGGTATGCGCACGCACTGTCGTTGTGCCCGGGACTGCGTGCGCGCGTGGTGCCGCCCGAACAGATCACGGCGGCGATCACGGAGCTGCGCGCGGTGTTGCACGAGCTGTCGCCACGCGTGGAGCCTGGAGAGCCCGGGACGTTCTGGCTCGATGGCGAAGGGCTCGAGAGAATCTTTCCGGACCGCCAGGGACCGATCGGCACGGAGTGGGGCCTCGCGATCGGACGCGCGATCGCGAAGCTGGGACTGCGCGGCGCCATCGTGGTCGGGTTCTCGCGGTTCGCGACGTATGCGATCGCACGCGCGACTCGCCATGGCGTGACGGTGCTACGCAGTGATGCGGACGAGCGCATCGCGGCTGCGAACGTTCCGCTCGCGCGGCTCGACATCGATCCGAAGCTGCGCGAGGCGCTCGCGCGGCTGGGCGTGAGCAGCGTCGGTCAGATGGTGCGGCTGCCCGGAGGTGGAATCCTCGAGCGGTTTGGTCGCGAGCCACACCGGCTGTACCAGCTGGCCGCGGGGGAGCGCTGGGATCCGCTGGTGCCGGTCGCGCCGCCCGAGGCGCCCGACGAGCGCGTGCTGCTCGATGACGAGGAGGACGACGTCGAGCGCCTGGTGTTCATGATCAAGGCACCGATCGATCGGTTGCTCGATCGGCTTGCTGCACGCGGTCGCGCGTTGACGGCGTTGCACCTCGAGCTGGCGCTCAAGCACGCCGTCGGCAAGATCGAGATCCGCGCGGACTGCATCAAGCCGGCGGGGCCGACACTCGATGGCCGCGCGCTGCTCCGGCTCGTGCATCTGCGGCTGACCGGGATGCCACCTGCGGCCGCGGTCAATGCGATCCGCGTGTGGGCCGATGACGTCGGTGCATCG
>JACCQV010000786.1 GCA_013813945.1 Deltaproteobacteria bacterium
ACGCACGCGTCATCGGGACCAGCCAGGGCGCGGCCGTCGGCTGGCTCGAGCGCAAGAAGATGAAGCTCGCGCTCGTCAAGGGTGACGGCGAGCTCGGCCAGGCCTCGGAGTTTGGCCGCAACGCGACGATCCTCTGCGAGGGTGCAGCGTCCAACGACCAGCGCTTCGCGATCGGATGGATCGAGAGTGACGGTCGCCTGTGGTTCGTCCACGGTCCGACGTCCGCGGAGAGCACGACATCGCCCCCGTCCGAGTCGCTCGCATCGGTGGCCCCCATGCGCGCCGAGTGGTGCGGCGTCACCTCGGCCGGCGACTACATCGCTCTGTTCTGGCGCGAAGGCGCGCGCTGGTTTCTCAACATGTGCTCGCGCAAGGAATGCACCAGCATGGTCGCGCGCGTTCCGCTCGATCCGAAACACGCGCTCCTCGCGACGGGCTGCACGCGCGAGGGTTGCCTGATCGCGTTTCGCGATCAGAAGTCGAACACGCACCTCGGCTGGATCGGCGTCACCGGCAAGAAGCAGTGGTCGAAGCCGCTGACGCAGGCGGCGCAATCGACCGACATCTCGATGGCCGCGATCGGGGCCAAGGCCATGGCGGTTGGCTTCGTCTCGAAGGAAGGTGCCAGCGTCCTCCGGGTCTCGAAGGATGGGGCCATGGAGCGCGCATGGGCAGATCCGGCTTCGACCGAGGTCCCGAGCGTTGCATGGGCCAAGGAGCGCCTGCTGATCGCGATCCCCGAGGCTGGCGGCGTGCGTCACGAAGTCGTCCAGACGCCGCGCTAGCCGCGAGCGGCTACTCGAGTGGCCAGCATCTGGCCTGTAGTATCGGCCCGGTTCTCCGTCGGTGCGCGGTACCAAAGAAGCATGCGCACTGCCCACCTCGTTGCGATTCTCTCGCTGGCTGCGTGCACCGATGATGCGGGACCAGCTGACACGATCGCGTTCGATCTAGACAGCTCGCTGACCGGCACCGGATTCTGGGACTTCCCGTTCCCCTCGGATCTCCGGCTCACCGCCGATGGCCGTCCGGACCTCGGCGGCTTCCCGAATCGGCGCGAGCTGCCGATCGTCACGGATCTCCTGTCGGCTGCGAGCGAGCGCAAAGGCTTTCCGGTGATGCCGATCGCGTGGTTCAAGTTCACGGCGACTCCACCCGAGCTCTCGCTCGATCACGTGATCGCCGCGGACCCGAGCTCCGATGCATTGCTCGTCGACATCGACCCGAGCTCCGACGAGCGCGGTGCGCTGTATCCGCTCGTCGGCCAGACGCTCGCGGATGACGACTTCACGGGCACCGGACTCGTCGCCCTGGCTCCGCGTCCCGGGATCGTCCTCAAGAGTCACACGCGCTACGCGTTCGTGCTCCGCCGCGGGTTCTCGCCGACGACCGAGGTCCCCCCGGCGTTCGCCACGATCGCGAAGCGCGAGCTCTACGCCCCGATGTGGGAGACCCTCGACACGCTCGAGATCGAGCGCAGCGATATCCTCGTTGCCACCGTGTTCACCACGGGGGACGAGGTCGAGCTGCTGCGCGATCGCTCCGACGCCGTGCGCGCGGCGAACGATGCCGTCATCGCGGGTCTGCGCGTCGAGCCGACCGATGGCGCATCCCATCCTGGCTTCTGCGAGCTCGTCGGGACCGTGACGCTGCCGCAGTTCCAGACCGGCGAGGCACCCTTCAGCAGCGGTGGCCGGTTCGTTCTCGACGAGGCGGGGATGCCGATCTCGCAGAGCACGATGACGGTGCCGCTCGCGATCACGATCCCGAAGGCGCGCATGCCGGCGACCGGCTGGCCGCTCTGGCAGTTCTTCCATGGCTCGGGCGGCGCCTCCAGCGACCTCGTCGATGACGGCCCGAACGCGACCCCCGAGAGTGGTCCGCAGGTCGGTGCCGGACCGGGTTCTGTCGTGGCACGGCGCGGAATCGCCGGTGCATCGAGTGCGCTTCCGATCAACCCCGAGCGGCTGCCGGGCGCGAGCGACTACGCGTACCTCAACCTCAACAATCTCTCCGCATTCCCGTCGACGTTCCAGCAAGGTGTGTTCGAGCAGAGGCTGCTCCTCGACGCGCTGATCGGCCTCGAGATTCCCGCCGCGACCGTGGCCGCATGCACGGGCGTGTCGCTGCCGGCCGGCGCCACGACCCACCGGTTCGACTCGACCAACCTCACCGCAGGCGGTCACTCGATGGGCGGCATGTACACGAACATGATCGGCGCCATCGAACCGCGGTTCGGTGCCCTCACTCCCTTCGGAGCTGGCGGGTTCTGGAACATGATGATCCTCGACACCTCGATCGTCGCCGGCGCGCGCAACCTGCTCGGCGGCGTTCTGGGGGTCGATTCCGAGGAGCTCAGCTTCGTGCACCCGACCCTGTCGCTGATCGGGCTGGGCTGGGAGATCGCCGAGCCTGGTTCCTCGATGGCTCGGCTCGCGCGCCGTCCGCTCCCCGGTACGGCACCGCGCCACGTGTACCAACCGATCGGTCTCGACGACAAATACTTCCCGAATCCGGTGTTCGATGCGGCGGCCCTCGCCTACGGCAACCACCAGGCCGGTCAGCTCGTCTGGCAGGGCACACAGGATGCGCTGAAGCTCGACGGCCTCGGCGGCATGATGGCGTACCCGGTGCGTGGGAATGGCATGAACGGAACCACGTCGGTGGTCGTGCAGTACGAGGACGGCGGCATCGTCGACGCGCATCAGATCCATCGTCAGCTCGACGCCGTGAAGTACCAGTACGGCTGCTTCCTCGCGAGCTACCTGCGCGACGGCGTCCCGACGGTGCCGGCGCCGGCGGCGATCGACGCGCCCTGCCCCTGAGCGCCCGTAACGAAAAAGCCTCCCGAAACCGAAAAAAGGGCCGGCACTTCCGTGCTGGCCCTTCTCATTCGCTTGATTGATTAGATCGGGCGAACGTTCTCGGCGCGCGGACCCTTGGGACCACGGCCCTCGTTGAAGGACACTTTTTGTCCCTCGCGGAGCTCCTCGAAGCGGACGCCTTCGACGGCCGACATGTGGAAGAACAGGTCGGTGCCCGACTCGTTCGAGATGAAACCGAAACCCTTATCAGTGAGCCGCTTGATCGTACCTTCAGACATCGTGATCTCTTTCGTAGTGACCGTGGGAGGCGTGGGAGCAACGCATTGCCGCTCCAAGTAGAAGACACACCGACGTTGGCCATCTCCTTGGTGCCAAGGATGCGGCTCGTTGTCGAGCACGATCGTCACCCACTTACGTGGCTTTGACGTTTGAGGGCCTCTGGGGGCGTTTGCGGGCCTGGCGCTTGACCGAAGCCAACCACGAGGTTCGGGATCAGCGCCCACAGCCACACCGGCCAGATCGGCGCCTTGAAGACATCGATCAGGAGCAGCGCGGCGACGAGGCCGAGCATGATGACGCGGCCGCGCGCGTAGAGCCGACGCTTGTCGTGCGGCAGGAACAGCAGGAGGAAGTCGAACGGCATCAGGCAGAGCAGCGCCTCGTTCCACCGCATGAAGTAGGGGAGCGGACTGACCGCGGCGAACATGTAGAGCACCAGGCCAAGGAATGCGCCCGGGATGACCGCGACCGCGAGGCCGGTGCGCTGGAACCTGCCCACCAGGCGCGTCAGCCAGACCGGCGAGGTCAGCAAGATCACGAGCAGCGCGAACAGGACTCGTCCCGTCGGCATGTTCTTGACCTCGTCGAGCTGGACCTGAAGTGCGGCGCGCGCATCGGGCGTCAGCGTGGGATCTGCCAGCGCCTTCTCGAGCTCCTTCAGCGAGGGCGCTCCCTTGCGCTGGTAGAGCACCACCGGCTTGATGTTCCACTTCGCCTCGACTGCTTCGCGGAGATAGTCGGGAAGGAACATGCGCTCCCAGTACGTCGGGATGCGATCGGTCTTGCGGTTCATCCCGATGTCGGTGATCAGCAGCGGGATCCGCATCCCGAGAAATCCTTCGCGCGCGAGATCGCGGAATGTGCGGTCGTCGGTGAGGTTCGTCATCGACGAGATCGCGCCGCCGGTCGCGTCATCGATGATGTCGCGGACTCGTGTCGTGCAGTTGTCCCAGAAGTGATCGTAGGAGTAGTGCTTGTTCTCCTCGAGGACGTCGGACTCGAGCTTGGCGACGGCCTTCGCCTGCTGCGCGGGCGTCAGCGGCAGGTCCTGGACCCAGACCGTGCGATCGGCGAGCTGATAGACCGCGATCATCTGGAC
>JACCQV010000798.1 GCA_013813945.1 Deltaproteobacteria bacterium
GTCGGGACCGGTGGGTCCGCCGGGGCCTTGCGGTCCGCCGATTCCAGAAGGTCCACCGACGCTCATCTCGTGCTCTCCCCTGACCATACCAAAGGCAGGCCGTTACCGCCGCTATCGACCGGCGGCACGTTCGGTTGCGTGGGACATTGTGCGGATGAGGTTCGCGCTCCTGGCCGCCATCGCGGCGCTGTGTGGTGGCACCAGCTGTGGCTCGGCTCGCACCGCATCGCACTCCGCCCCACCCGCGGCACTCGCGGCCTTCCCGGCGACCCGCTGGGTGCCCGAGAAGCCGACGTATGTGCTCGCAGCTCCGTCTGTGAAGGACGCGCAGCGCAGCCTGCGTGACACGGTCGACTCGATCGGAATGTTCGGCGGGGTCGGCGTCGCCGATGTCTCGGCCGCTCTCTCGCGGCTCCTGTCGGTCGATCCGCTGAGCACCGAGGCGCTCGCCGGGATGGGGATCGACGTCGAGGGTGGCCTCGCGATGTTCTCCGATAGTCTGTCACCGACGTTCGTCGTTCGGCTCGCCGCACCGGATCAAACCAATGCGTTCTTCGATCGCCTGCGCGAGCGCGGCATGGTCACGCAGTCGGTGATCGTCGAGGGAGCCGAGGTGTTCACGGCGCAGCTGCTCGCGAATGTCCGGGTGAGCTGGGCAATCGCGGATGGCTGGCTCTGGGTCCACTTCGCGCTGCCGATCGACCCGGCCCAGGGGAGCGAGTGGTTCTCGACCAGCCGCAAGGCACGCGGTGCGAAGTGGGCGAGCGACTGGAACTGGGCACAGGGCGCAACCAGGTCTGCGAAACCCGCACTCACGGGCTTCATCGATGCCGGCGCTCTCCTTGGGAGCCTTACGCCGAAGCTCGGCGATGCGATCGCGTGCACCCGGCTGCTCGCGCCGGTGGGTCGGATCGGGCTGTCGATCGAGGGCGACGGTTCGCGCGCGACCGGACGGATCGCGATCGACGTGGGACCGGCGATCGCGTCGATCACGTCCGCACTGATGCCGGTACCCGAGGGCTTTGCCGCGCAGACGCAGGGTGCGCCGCTCGTCGCGCAGTGGAACCTCGATCTGCTCGCGGTGCGGGCGTGGATGCAGCCGTGCATGAGCATGTGGAAGGGGAACCTCGCAGTCCTCGATACCTATGGCGTGCGCAGCGGACGTGCCGTTCTCCAGACCTTCGACCCCGCCGACAGGAGTGGGTCAGGTGCGATCACGCTCGACCTCGCACACAAGAAGTTTTTTGCGAGCCAGCTCGACGAGATCCCGCTGCGTTCGACCCTCGAGCGCAACCGCACGTTCGGACCTCACAAGGGCCATTCGATCGCGGTCCCGTTCGTCGCGACGCTCGACTACGTGCTCACCGACAACCTCGCGCTTGCGGCCGTCGGCGAAGGGTTGCTCGCCAAGGTCGTCGGAACCGGCCGCACCGTGGCGGGCCCGATCGGGGCCGTCGACATCCTGCCGCCTGCCATGTCTCCCGAGGCGTGGAAGACGATTCTCGGGATGATCGATCGCAGCTATGCCGAGGTCCTCGTCGAGCGGCTGATGCGCTGGCGTGAGGGCCACATCGCCGTGACGATCGAAGGGTCGTCGTTGCTCGTCGCCGCGACCGGAGTGCGTCGCTGAATCGTGCTAAGACCCGGCCGTGGCTGCCCCCGTCGTACGGCTGCGAGACGTCACCAAGTTCTACGGCACCGGTGCGGCGCGCACCCAGGTGTTGCGCGGCGTCAGCCTCGACATCGAGGCCGGTGAGCTGGTTGCCCTGGTCGGTCAATCGGGTTCTGGAAAATCGACGCTGCTCAACATCGTCGGCGGGCTCGACCAGCCCGATGCCGGTGAGGTCGAGGTTCTGGGCATCGACACGATCAAGGCCGGCGACACGAAGCGCGCGAAGATCCGGAACGAGTCGATCGGCTTCGTGTTCCAGGCGTTCAACCTGATGGACCACCTGACCTGTCTCGGCAACGTCACCATCCCGGCCTCGTTCTCCAACGTGCCGAAGAAAGACATCGAGGAGCGCGGTCGCGAGGCCATGCGCCGCGTCGGCCTCTCTGACTTCGCGCACCGCCGCCCGAGCGAGCTCTCCGGTGGACAGAAGCAACGCGTCGCGATCGCGCGCGCGCTGTTCGGTGCACCGACGCTGCTGCTGTGTGACGAGCCGACCGGCAACCTCGACTCGGAGACGGGCAGGGAGGTCATCGAGTTCTTCAAGGAGCTCAACGCCAAGGACGGCGTGACGCTGCTGATCGTCACCCACGAGCGACGGGTCTCCAGCGTCGCCAAGCGCGTGATCGCGATGCGCGATGGCCAGATCGTCGAGACGTCGGACGAAGAGCTCGAAGCCGCCCACCAGAAGGCAGGTCCCGCATGATGCCCGCGAAGAGCCTCGTGCGCATGGTGATCGCAAACACCCTGCGCAGTCCCCGCCACTTCATCCTGTCGGCCTTCGGCATCGTGATCGGCATCGGCGCGTTCGTGCTGTTTCTCGCGCTGACCCAGCGGGCGGGCACCGTGCTCGAACAGATCTTCCCGCTCGACGAGGTCCAGGTCGTCGCTCCGCGCGTCTCGCTGCTCGGCAAGGACACGTCCAAGCGCCTCGACATGAGCACGGTCCAGACGATCCTTGCCCGGCCCGAGGTCGCCAGCGCGGTGCCGCGCATGAACCTCGCGTTCCCGGCGGCCGGCCGCGGTTCGTTCGAGGGAACGGATCTGAAGTTCGAGGTCGGCGGGTTCGCCGACGGGGTCGACGCCAGCTTCGTGCAGGACGACGAGCGGATCCGCGAGCTGTTCAAGGATTGGGACGCCGAGAAGGGCGACCCGAACCGCGTCGCGTGCGTTCCCCCAGCGCCCGATCCCGATGACGTCGTTCGTCACGCGCCGCGCGCGGCGAAGAAACCAGCGCCGCCGCCGACCAGCGGGGGCGGGTGGGGCGATCCAGTACCGGCGACCGGCAGCGGCAGCGCGAGCGATCCGGCAACCGGCAGCGGCAGTGCGGTGGATCCTGCGACCGGCAGCGGCAGTGCGATCGATCCTGCGACCGGCAGCGGCAGCGCGATCGATCCTGCGGCCGGCAGCGGCAGTGCGAGCGATCCGGCAACCGGCAGCGGCAGCGCCATTGGAAGCGGTGCCGGTAGTGGCAGTGCTGCCGGCAACGCGACCGTCGTCCATCAGAAGACGGACACCGATCCCGACGGGTATCGCAATCCGTGCCCGAATCCCGAGCGCTACTACTGCGATGACACCGAGCGGATCTGCAAGCACCGCGTCCCCGTCGTGCTGTCGTCGACGGTCGTCGAGCTCTACAACAACCAGTTCGCGAAGTCGCACGGCATGCCGATGGCGGACAAGGACCTGGTCAACTCGCTGATCCAGATGCGCGGCCTGTCCGCGATGCGGTTCTCGATCGGCCTCGCGAACACCACGATCTCGGGCACCGGCGGCGTGACGAGGAAGCGTCCGCGCCGTGTCGAGGCCGTCGTGGTCGGCGTCAGCTCGCGCGCGATGCAGGTCGGCGTCACGATGCCGATCCAGTACATCGAGCGGTGGAACCGCGAGTACATGGGCGAGCAGGCGGCGAGCGCCTACTCCTCGATCATCGTCCGGCTCAAGGATCGCAACCAGCTCGCGCCGTTCAGTCAGTGGCTCGTCGACGAGCAGGGGCTGCGGCTCGAGGACTCGCTCGGTGAGCGGTTCGCGACCGTGATCTTCGTCATCCGGCTGCTGTTCCTGATCATCTCCGTCGCGATCCTCGTGATCGCCGTCATCAACATCGGCCACAACTTCTTCATCCAGGTCTCCGAGCGCCGGCGCGAGATCGGCATCATGCGAGCGGTCGGCGCCACCCAGACCGACGTCCTCATGATCGTCCTCGGCGAGGCGGCGATCATCGGGGTGGTCGGCGGGGTCATGGGCATCAGCCTGGCCAAGGGGATCGCGTTCATCTGGAA
>JACCQV010000829.1 GCA_013813945.1 Deltaproteobacteria bacterium
GCCGACGTCGAACCGCACGCTCGACAAGGCCGTCGCGGTCCTCAAGGAGTTCCCGGACCTCAAGCTCGAGATCCAGGGCCACACCGACGACGTCGCGATCAAGAAGGGTGGCAAGTACGCCGACAACCTCGAGCTGTCGAAGGCTCGCGCGGAGTCGGTCCGTGAGTACTTCATCAAGAAGGGCATCGACCAAGGTCGCCTGTCCGCGAAGGGCCTCGGCGAGACCGTTCCGGTCGAGTCGGCCACGGGCCTCAAGGGCCGCAAGCTGACCATCGCGCGGTCGAAGAACCGCCGCGTGGAGTTCCAGCTCGTCGGCTCGATCAGCGTTACGCCCTGAACGACGCGCTCGACACCCGCTTGCTCCCATCCAGGGAGTGAACGAAACCGGTCTCCGTGGCTCACCAGCCGCCCGAGACCGGTTACTTTTTTCGGGTCATGAAGCCAAGCTGCGTCGCGCTGCTGATCGTCACGGCCGCGGTGGCGACCGCCGACGCGGACGTAGAGCTTGGCGTCATGGGTGGGGTCCACCTGTTCAACCAGAACAGCGAGCTCGGCGTGTACGACCGACCGGACGCGACGAGCCAGCGCAACTCGGTGCTCGCGGGGCTCCGCCTCGGCGTGTTCGCGCTCGACGTCGTCGGTATCGAGGCAGAGGTCGGCGTGATTCCGACGAAGGCGCGCGAGACGGGGTTTGGCGTCATCGATCTGACGTATCGCGCGCACCTCATCGTGCAAGCGCGCGCACGCAAGCCCGACAACAAGATCATTCCGTTCCTGCTCGTGGGCGCCGGTGGGTTCTCGGTCGTCAAGTCGAACAACGTGCACTACCGCAACGACATGGCGCGCACGATCACCAGCGACACCGACGCGGCGTACTACTTCGGCGGTGGCGCGAAGCTCCGCGCCGGCGCGTGGTGGGGGATCCGTGCGGACGTGCGTGTGCTCGCCATGCCGAGCAGCGAGAACACGCTGCCACCCGATCCCGAGATCAAGAAGACGACCGCCGACTTCGAAGCGATGGTCTCGATCTACGCGGACCTGGGCGGCGGTCCGCACTCACCACGCCACGCGCCGCCGCCGCCGCTGGATGCCGACGGGGACAGGGACGCAGTCCTCGGTGCGGCGGATCGGTGCCCGACGGATCCAGAGGACAAGGACGGGCACGAGGACGCCGACGGCTGCCCCGACGCCGACAACGATGCGGATGGCATCGTCGATGGCGAGGACCGCTGCGCACTCGAGGCCGAGGATCGCGATGGGTTCGAGGACACCGATGGCTGTCCCGACCGCGACAACGACGGTGACGGTATCGCGGACCATGTGGACCGCTGTCCTGCAGAGGCCGAGGACGTGGACGGCTTCCAGGATGACGACGGCTGCGTCGAGGCCGACAACGATGGCGACGGTGTCACGGATGGCCTCGACCAGTGCGGCGCGGCGCCGGAGACCGTGAACGGGTACCGCGATGACGACGGATGCGCGGACACCGTACCCGCAGCGGTGGTGAAGTTGACGACCGGGACCGCGAAGATCAACTTCCGGGTGGCGAGTCTCCAGCTGTCACCGAGGTCGCGCACGGCACTGAACGCGACGGTCCGGATGCTGACCGCGAACCCCGACGTGCGCCTCGAGGTCCGCGTCCACACCGACGGCAAGAATGACCAGCAGCTGGCCGGCCGGCGCGCCATGGCGGTCGTCGCGTACCTGGTCAAGCGGGGCATCGCCCCCGCGCGCCTCACCGGGCGCGGCTACGGGGATAGTCGACCGCGCCGTGTCGAGCTCCGGCTCCTCGGCACGCCGTGAGCGATGCGGCCTGGCCGCAAGCAACGACCGCGAGTCCGAGCACGCGCTGGGCCACGGCAGCATACGAGGGTGGTCCATACCGCTAGGGAAGATCGGCACTCCGCAAGGGTGCAAGGCGTCGATCGCACAGCCGAAATCGGGCCTCCAGACCCCGTTGTTTCGACGAGGAACGAGCTATAAAAGCGCCTCGCAGATGTCCGACGTAAGCAACGCCAACATCACGCCCATCTCGATCGAAACCGAGATGAAGAACTCGTTCATGGATTACGCCATGAGCGTGATCGTGTCGCGTGCTCTGCCCGACGCACGCGATGGCCTCAAGCCGGTGCACCGCCGGATCCTGTTCGCTCAGCGCGGCCTGAACAACGTCTGGAACCGCCCCTATCTCAAGTGCGCCCGCATCGTCGGCGATGTGATCGGCAAGTATCACCCGCATGGCGACGCATCGGTCTACGACGCCCTGGTCCGCATGGCCCAGGACTTCTCGATGCGCTACATGCTCATCGACGGCCAGGGCAACTTCGGATCCGTCGACGGCGATCCGCCGGCGGCGATGCGTTACACGGAATGCCGGATGTCGCGCGTCTCCTCGGAGATGCTTGCGGACATCGACAAGGAAACGGTCGACTGGCAGGCGAACTACGACGACAAGGAGCTCGAGCCGACGGTCCTGCCGTCGAAGGTCCCGAACCTCCTGATCAACGGCGCCTCGGGCATCGCGGTCGGCATGGCGACGAACATCCCGCCGCACAACATCGGCGAGATTGTCGATGCCACGCTCGCCCTCATCGAGCGCCCCAACATCACCGACGACGAGCTGATCAAGATCGTTCCCGGTCCTGACTTCCCGACCGGCGGCGTGATCCAGGGCCGCGTCGGCATCATGTCGGCGTACAAGACCGGTCGCGGCGCGATCCAGGTGCGCGGTGTCGCCAGCGTCGAGGAGATCCGCAAGGACAAGCAGGCGATCATCGTCACCGAGCTGCCGTTCCAGGTGAACAAGGCGCGGTGGATCGAATCGACTGCGGACATGGTTCGCGACAAGAAGCTCGAGGGCATCAGCGACATTCGCGACGAGTCGGATCGCAACGGCATGCGCGTTGTGTTCGAGCTGAAGCGCGATGCGAACGACCAGATCGTCTTGAACCACCTGTTCAAGCACACCGCGCTGCAGTCGTCGTTCTCGTGCAACATGCTCGCGATCGTCGACGGTCGCCCCGTGATGCTCTCGCTCAAGCGAGCGCTCCAGGTGTTCGTCGAGCACCGCCGCGAGGTCGTCACGCGCCGGACACTGTTTGATCTGCGCGAGGCGCGCGCTCGCCGCGAGATCGTCGAAGGCCTCGGCATCGCGGTGATCAACATCGATCGCGTGATCGAGATCATCCGCGGCAGCAAGGACACCGACGTTGCCAAGGAGCGCTTGATCGCCGAGAAGATGGCGGGCCTCGACGGCTTCCTCGAGCGCGCCGGACGACCGCCCGAGGAGATCGCGGCGATGCGCACCGCCGGGTTCACCCATCTCACCGGCCGCCAGGCGCAGGCGATCCTCGATATGCGGCTCGGCCGGCTCACCGGTCTCGAGCGCGAGAAGCTCGAGGCCGAGTACAAGGAGCTCTGGATTCTCACCGACTACCTAGAGGGCCTGCTCTCCGACGAGAAGAAGCTGATGGCGGCGATCATCGACGAGCTCAAGCAGATCCGCGAGCTGTTCGCCGACGAGCGCCGCACCCGGATCGTCGAGGCTGAAGGCGAGATCCTCACCGAGTCGCTGATCGACCAGGAGGACATGGTCGTCACCCGCACGCACCTCGGCTACATCAAGCGCACGCCAGTCCGCGAGTACGAGGCGCAGGGGCGCGGCGGTCGCGGTATCACCGGCGCGACCTCGACCGAAGGCGACTTCATCGTCGACATGTTCGCCGGGTCGACCCACGACCACCTCCTGCTGTTCACGGACAAGGGGCGGGCCTACTACAAGAAGGTCTACGAGCTACCCGAGGGCTCGCGCACCGCGAAGGGCCGACCGATCGTCAACGTGCTCGACCTCCAGGACGGCGAAAAGGTCGTCGCGATGCTGCCGTTCACCGATGACCAGTTCAATCGGGACGACGCATTCGTGTTCTTCGCGACCCAGTCGGGCACGGTCAAGAAGACCGAGCTCGGTCAGTTCCAGAACGTCCGCCAGAACGGCATCAAGGCGATCTCGATCGATGAGGGCGATCGCCTGATCGGCGTCGCGCTGACCTCGAAGACCGACGACGTGCTGCTGACGTCTGCCAAGGGCTTCGCGGTCCGGTTCACCGAGGATCGCGCGCGTCCGATGGGTCGCACGGCGGCCGGCGTCCGCGGCATCTCGTTGCGCGAAGGCGACCGCGTGGTCGGGATGTCCACGTTCCCACGCGAGGGCACGGCGACGCTGATCACGGTGTGCGAACGCGGCTACGGCAAGCGCACGTCGCTCGGCGACTACCCCACGAAGAACCGTGGCGGTAAGGGCGTGATCACGATCAAGACCACGGCCCGCAATGGTCAGGTCTCCGCGGTCCGCATCGTCACCGATGAAGATCACCTGATCCTGATCTCCGATCGCGGCAAGCTGATCCGGCTCCGCGTGCGCGATATCTCGGTCCAGGGTCGCGCGACCCAGGGTGTGCGATTGATGCGCGTCGACGACGGCGAGCACGTCGCCGCGATCGAGCGCCTCGCAGATCCGGGTGAGGAGTCGGGCATCGCCGAGGGCGCCCCGATCGAAGCCATCGAGGACACCGACACCGTGCCCAACGAGGGCATGGAGGACGAGCTCGAGGACGCCGACGACGAGGGCGAGGACGCGGCTGACGACGATGCCGCGGACGAGCCAGACGAGCCCGAGCCGAGCTAGATCGCGCGACACCCGTCGCTAGCCAGGCTACGTTCGCCTCCATGACGATCCAGCGTAGCCAGGAGATCTTCGAGCGTGCGAAGGCCATCATCCCGGGAGGCGTCAACTCACCGGTGCGGGCGTGTCGATCGGTCGGCGCGGATCCGGTCTTCATCGCGCAGGGTGATGGCGCGGCCGTCTGGGACGTCGACGGCAACCGCTACCTCGACCTGATCGGCAGCTGGGGTCCGCTGATCCTCGGCCACGGCCATCGCGACATCCTCGACACGATCAAGGAGGTGATGGCGATGGGAACGACCTTCGGCGCACCGACGGAGGTCGAGGTCCGGTTCGCCGAGACCTTGCGCGCCGCGGTGCCATCGATGGAGATGGTGCGCGCGGTGTCGTCGGGCACCGAGGCGACGATGAGCGCGTTGCGGCTCGCTCGCGGGTTCACCAATCGCGCGAAGATCATCAAGGCGGACGGCGGCTATCACGGCCACGCAGACTGCCTGCTCGTCGCAGCGGGCTCGGGTGCCGCGACCCTCGGCATTCCTGGTTCGGCCGGCGTGCCCGAAGGCGCCGCGAAGGACACGATCGTCGTGCCGTACAACGATCTCGCCACGGTCGACATGTTCTGCCGCGCGGGCGACGTCGCCGCGATCATCATCGAGCCGGTCGCCGGCAACATGGGCCTCGTCGTGCCCGCCCCTGGTTATCTCGAGGGTCTGCGCGAGATCACGCGCAAGCACGGGACGATCTTGATCTTCGACGAGGTGATGACCGGGTTCCGCGTTGCGTATG
>JACCQV010000862.1 GCA_013813945.1 Deltaproteobacteria bacterium
GGACTACACGGATCAGGCGCTCGCCGTCGCCCAGCAGGGCGCAGCGGTTGTCCCCGGTGCGAACGAGGTCTCGGACATCTGGTACGTCGTCGGCATGGCGTTCGACGACAAGCGCCTCGACGACAAGGCGATCGAGGCGTTCGACAAGGCGATCGAGAGCCGCCCCGACAACCACAAGGCGAAGTTCCAGCGCGGTCAGGCCTACTTCCGCAAGGGTGACTTCACCAAGGCGAAGAAGGACCTCGAGGAGTTCGCGAAGGCCGGCGGCTCGGCGGTCGAGTTCGCGAAGCAGCAGGCGAGCAAGATGCTCCTCGATATCGCCGCGAAGTCCTCGATGCAGCAGAACACCCCCGCCGAGGCGCCCGCCGGTGGCAGTGGCAGCAAGAAGATGACTCCCGAGCAGATGCTCGAGGACGCCAAGGCAAAAAAGGCCAAGGGCGGCTGAGCAATCGCGTATCCTGAAGCCCGATGATCAAACCGACGATCGGGTTTCTGTTCACGGCGATCTTGATCGTCGGTTGCGGTTCGAAGAGCGGCGGCCAGGGCGACGACAGCACGGAGGTCGATGCCGGTCTCGGCGCTGACTGTACCGACAACTCGCAATGCTCGGCCGACGCGCCGATCTGCAGCTCGAGCGGTGTCTGCGTGCAGTGCGAGAGCAGCGCCGATTGCAGCGATCCGACACCGGTGTGCAGCAACACCACGTGCACCGCGGCCTGCGCGGGGACCGACGTCATGGCCGACTTCGTGACGAAGCCGTCGGACATCATCTTCATCGTCGATCAGTCCGGCTCCATGGATCAGGAGACGGTCTACGTGCAGATGAAGATCAATGACTTCGTCACGCAGATCAGTGCGAGCAACATCGACTACCGCGTCGTCATGATCGCGACCACAAGTGGGAGCAACGCGATCTGCGTGCCGTCACCGCTGGCGAACGGGAGCTGTGGCAACAACACGCGGTTCCGGCTGGTGAACCAGCGCATCGGCAGCAACGACGGACCGGCTCTCACGCTCAGTCGCTACGCGCTGTACTCGGACTTCTTGCGCCCCGAGGCGGCGAAGCACTTCGTGTTCGTCACCGACGACAACAGCAACATGAGCGCGGCGAACTTCACGACCGGCGTCAACAACCTGATGCCGGCCGGCATGTTCACCGGCTTCAAGGTTCATGGCATCTACGCGTACGGCTCGGGCAACAACGGGTGTACCGGGACGTTCGGATCGGGCGCCGCCGATGGCACGGTCTACACGACGCTGATCAATCAGACGATGGGCGCGCGCGGCGTGATCTGCACCGGCAACTGGACGCAGGTCTTCTCGGACATCCAGCAGGCCGTGGTCTCTGGCGCCCAGGTATCGTGTGATCTGACGATCCCGGCGCCGCCGATGGGCGAGACGCTCGACCCGACGAAGGTCAACGTGAAGTACCAGATGGGCGGCGTGGCTCCGGGCATGACGCTCTCCCAGGTCTCCGTCGCGGCGGACTGCACGAGCGCCGGCGGCTGGTACTACGACGACAACGCGGCACCCATGAAGATCACGTTGTGCCCGGCGACCTGCGCCAGTGTGCAGGCGGACCCCAGCGCCAACGTGAAGGTCGAGTTCGGCTGCTCCACACAAATCTTTTGATCGTGTCGGCGGTTGCCTACTAGGAAATGCTCGTGCCTTGTATCGTCGGCGATTTCCGTCGGAGGGGCACCACGTTGGCTGCACTGACGGAAGCTGTTCGTTCGCTTTTCTCGCCGAACTAGCGCGCGGCACGATCGCGAATGAAAGAAACCGCCCGGCGTGCCCGCCAACTCGCTAACTGGGCGTGATATAAAGCTTCCAGATGTGGGTCGGGGTTTCTTCATTGTTTGCGGGAGGATAGTCCGCAGATGGATACGCGCACTTTGCTTCGGGAACGCCTGCGCCGGTCGCGGGATTGGACAGCTGCCATCGATGAGCTGGAGAAGGAGCTGGAGGCTTCGGGTACCAAACCCGAGCAGTCCGAGCGTCTCTGCGAGCTCGCAGCCCTCGTCGAGGATGTGATTCCGGAGCGCGATCGCGCCATCGGTCTCTATCAGCGAGCGTGGAAATTACATCCTGCGAACGTGCGCGCATTGTCGCGCGCTCGCGAGGTGTACGGCGAGATCGGCCGGTTCGAGATGGTCGCCAAGCTGGGCGAGATGGAGCTTCGGGATCCGAACTCTCCGTCGGACCTGGCTCAGATCGTCGGCGAGGCGATGCTCGACAGCGGCCAGAAGGACAAGGCGCTGCCGATCCTCCAGCGCGCTCTCGAGCTCGACCCCGGGTCGGCGCGCGTTCAAGACGCGCTCATGGCCCTCGATTACGATCCAGAATTCTGGACCGACCTGATCGACGGCGCGCTCGAGAAGGCGGACAAGCTCGACGACGCCGTCGCGATCCGTACGCTCGTTCGCGCAGCGCGCATCCTGCGTATCGAAGCGCCGGAAGATCCCCGCCTCGAAGAAGTGCTCAAGATGATCCTCGCGAAGGACATCGAGCAGCCGAGCGCGAACTTCATCTACGAGACCCTGCTCTCCGGCTCGCAGCGTTGGGACGAGATCGAAGCGCATCATCGCAAGCGCGCGGAGAAGGCACCGGATCACGCGACCAAGGTCGCGGCGTTCCGGACGTTCGGCCTCGAGTGGTTGCAGCGGTTCAAGGATCGCGATCGCGGCGCGAAGTTCTTCGACTCGGCGATCAAGGCCACGGCGTCCAACGGCGCGACGCCGATGAAGTCTGTGGTCGCGGCGTTCACGCTGCTTCGTCAGGTGCAGGGTGATCGCGGCGAGTGGACCCAGCTGCTCGACATCGCAGAGTCCGTCGTCGATCGCCTCACCGGTGAGGACAAGCTCTACGTTGCGATCCAGGCCGGTCACATCGCGTTCGACAAGGTCAACGACATCGCGCGCGCGCGGAAGTTCTTCGCGATCGCAGCGAGCGTCGAGCCCCAGAACCCGAACGTCCAGGACTTCGTGGACGCCGTCGGCCTCGACGAGGTTTCGGCGCAGGGCTCGATGCCCGGCATGGCGGCCGCACCTGAGGTCGAGGAGCCCGAGGAGCTGCCGGCCTCCGCGAAGGCGAAGGCGAAGAAGAAGGGCAAAGGCGGCGGCGCACGAGATGACGCCGACGACGAGAAGGCGAAGGCAGACGCCGAGGCCGCCGCGGTCGCTGCCGAAGCGAATGTCGCTGCCGCGAAGGCGGCGAACGAGGCCGTTGCGCGCGCGGAGACCGATGCAGCCGCCAAGGCGAAGGCAGATGCGGATGCGGCATCGGCCGCGGCTGCGGTGTCGTCGCCGTCCGAAGCCCGTGCGAAGACCCCGACGGCGCAGCCCGTCGCCGAGGCCACAGCTCCCGCTCGCGCGAAGTCGTCGACCAAGGCGCCGGTCTCCGGTGATCTCGGCGAGGCGATGGCGAACGCCAAGGACGCCGAAGGTGGGAACGACAAGGGCCTCGCGGCCTGGAAGGAAGTCGTCGCGAAGTTCCCGACCAGCCAGGCACCGCGGCGCGAGCTCGCGCGCATCCTGCGCGGGAACCAGGCATGGGCGCAGCTCGCCGATGCGCTGAAGGACGAAGAGGCCAAGGCCACGACCTCGGGACCGGACAAGGCGACCGTCCTCCTCGAGCTCGCCGATGCGTACTCGAAGCTCAACAACGACAACCAGATGATCTCGGCGCTCAACGCCGCGGTCCAGCAGGACCCGAGCAAGCTCGAGGTCTACGATCGGCTCGCCGCGCTCTACGATGCGAAGAAGCGCTGGCCCGACCTCGTCAAGGTCCTCACCGAGAAGGCCGAGCGCACCGAGCCACAGGGTGAGAAGGTCACGATCTATCTCCAGATCGCGAACCTCTACCTCGAGCGGTTCTCGAACCAGGCCGAGGCGATCAAGGCGTTCGAGCGCGTGCTCGAGCTCGATGCGTACAACCAGCAGGCGATCGATCACCTGCTCGCGGTCTACGAGAAGCGTCGTGACTGGGAGAAGCTGATCAAGCTCAAAGAGGCCGAGGTCGAGCGCACGCCCGAGGGCGAGCGCGCTGCCAAGGTCATCGCCGTCGCGCAGATGGCGGCGACCAAGGTCAAGAAGCCGGAGATCACCACGTTCTGGTGGGAGAAGGTTCTCGAGTACGAGCCGAACTTCGACGAGGCGTTGGTCGAGCTCTCGAAGCTCTACGAGCGCAACAAGGAGTGGGACAAGCTCGCCGACATCTGTAGCCGTCAGGCCGACGGAGCGACGGACGACAAGGTCCGCGCCGCCGCGCTCCAGCGCCTCGGCCTGCTCTACACCGAGAAGGTCGAGAACAGCGCGAAGGCGATCGCTGCGTGGCAGCGCTTGCTCGCGATCGACGAGAACAACCGGCGCGCGCAGGACGCCCTCAAGAAGCTCTACGTCACCGAGGCCCGCTGGCCCGAGCTCGAAGACTTCTACCGGACCCGCGGCAAGATCGACGAGTACATCCGTGTGCTCGAGCGCGAGGTCGAGGCCGGCAGCGAGCAGCATCGGCTGCCGCTCGCGATGAAGATCGCGGTGCTCTACCGCGACGAGATCCAGAAGGCGGACCGCGCGATGCGCGCGTTCGAGAAGGTCCTCCAGCTCGACGAGAACAACCTCGAAGCAGCCGAGGCCCTGATCCCGCTCTACGAGACGGGCCGAGATCCGCGTGCGCTCGTCCGCGTGCTCGAGATCCAGCTCCGCGCGACGGGCGAGGACGACCAGATCACGCGCCAGGAGCGCATCAAGCGCCTCGCGCAGTACAACGAAGAGAAGCTGCGCGACAAGGGCGCGGCGTTCGGCTGGTGGATCAAGGCGTTCGCCGAGGATCACGAGTCCGAAGAGATCCGCAGCGAGGCCGAGCGCCT
The DNA here is from genome assembly GCA_013813945.1 of Deltaproteobacteria bacterium. Taxonomy (GTDB): domain Bacteria; phylum Myxococcota_A; class Polyangia; order Haliangiales; family Haliangiaceae; genus JABFXX01. Next base: position 4,868 of record JACCQV010000862.1, read on the forward strand.
CGCCGGGGAGACCGGTGGCTGGAGCTCGCTGCTCGAGTCGTACGCCGCTGCACTACCAAAGTTCGCGCACAAGCCCGACGCACTGCCGCTGATGCTCGTGATGGCGAACATCATGCAGGAGCAGGGCGACGTCGACGCCGCCCTCGAGATGAACCGCCAGATCCTCGCGATCGACGAGGGCAACGAGCAGGCGCTCAATGCGCTCGAGCGGCTCTACCTCGGCAAGGGTCAGTTCGAGCAGCTGCTCGGCATCTACACCAAGAAGCTCGAGCTCACGAACGATGGCGACGAGCGGATCGCGATCCAGTCCAAGATCGGTCAACTCTACGAGGACGAGGTCAAGGACGACCAGAAGGCGATCGCCGCCTATCAGGGCATCCTCGACGCCGCGGGCGACGAGCCCGTCGCGCTGCGCAGCCTCGATCGCGTCTACCTCCGCAACTCGCAGTGGAAGGAGCTCGCGGAGATTATTGGCCGCCAGCTCACGATCGTAGGCCCCGAAGAGGACAAGCTCGGGCACACCGAGCTGAAGTTCCGCCTCGGTCAGGTCAAGGAGCAGAACCTCGATGACGCCGCGGGAGCGATCGACGCCTACCGCGACATCCTCGACATCATGCCCGCGCACGAGCGCGGTCGTGCTGCCCTCGAGGTGCACCTGCGCGGGGGGAACAAGCACCGTCTCCTCGTCGCGGGGATCCTCGAGCCCGTGTACGAGCAGCTCGGTGAGTGGGGGCCGCTCGTCGGCGTTCACGAGATCCAGCTCGAGTCCGAGAAGGACTCGCTCCGCAAGACCAGCCTGCTGCTTCGCATCGGCGAGCTGCAACGCACCAAGCTCCTCGACGCCGAGAAGGCCTTCGATGCATACGCGCGTGCGTTCACCGTCGATCCTTCGACGGAGGCCGCCAAGGATCAGCTCGAGGCGATCGCAGCCCTGCTCGAGGACGGCTGGGTTCGCCTGGTCCAGCTCTACGAGGGCGCACTCGGTAAGGACAAGGATCTCGATCCGACGCTCGCCCACGAGCTCGCGACCAAGGTCGCGCGGTCGTACGAGGACCGGCTCGGCAAGACCGACAAGGCCGTCGAGTACTACAAGAAAGCACTCACGATCGAGCAGGACGACCTCGGTGCGTTGACCGCGCTCGAGGCGATCTTCACGCGCGACGCGAAGTATCCCGACCTGCTCGAGATCTATCGCCGCCGCACGGACATCGCGCAGGAGGCGGACGAGCGCCTCGACTTCCTGTTCCGGATCGCCTCGCTCTACGAGGAGATGCTCGAGAATCAGGACGAAGCGATCACGACGTACATCGAGATCCTCGGCCAGTCGCCGGACGATCTGAAGTCGCTGCGGGCGCTCGACCGGCTCTACGTCGCGCGCGGTGCGTGGCGTGACCTCGGTGACAACATAAGCCGCCAGCTCACCCTGGTGGGTCTATCTGATTCTGGGCCGCACGAGGAGGTCGCTCTGCTCGTCCGGCTCGCGCAGCTGCGCGAGACCCACCTCAACGAAGTGGGCGCGGCGGTCGAGACGTATCGCCAGGTCCTCGAGCACGAGGACCAGAACCGTGATGCGGTCGCTGCGCTCGAGAGGCTGATCGCCATCCCGGAGCACGAGCTGACGATCGCGAACATCCTCGAGCCGATCTACAAGGCGCGAGGCGAGTGGCAGAAGCAGATCGGGATCTACGAGATCATGGCGAAGCACGCCTTTGATCCCGCCCGCAAGCGCGAGCTGCTGCACAAGATCTCCGAGCTCCACGAGATCGGCGGAGACAACGCCGATGCCGCGTTCGCGACGTACGCGCGCGCGATGCGTGACGATCCACGCGACGAAACCACGCACCAGCAGCTCGATCGGTTGTCGCGCGGCCTCTCGAAGTGGGCCGACACGGCAGCGCTCTATGATCAGGTCGCGGGCGAGGCCCAGGAAGACGACCTCAAGGTCGCCCTCCTGTTCCGCCGCGCCCAGATCCAGGAGCACGAGCTCGCCGACGACAACGCATCGGTCGAGACGTACGAGCGGATCCTCCGCGCGGCGCCGTCGACGATCGAGGCCGCGACCGCGATCCAGACCATCCACGAGCGCACGGGCGACTACCCGAAGCTCGTCGATGTGATGAAGCGCAAGTCCGAGATTCTGACGAACGTCGACGAGCGCAAGGCGTTGCTCTATCGCTCGGCACAGATCGAGGAAGAGGTCCTCGGTAACTCGGACGCCGCGATCGCGACGTTCCAGCAGGTGCTGTCGATCGACGACATCGACATGGTCGCGATGGATGCCCTCGAGCGCCTCTACGTCCGCCTCGCGCGGTGGGAGCCCCTCAAGGACGTCTACGCCAAGAAGGCCGACCTCGCGACGGACCCCGGCGACAAGAAGTCGATGCTCTACGTGCTCGCCCAGGTCTATGACCGCGAGCTCGGCGATGTCGGCAAGGCGATCGAGACATACCTCGGGATCCTCGATCTCGATGCCGACGAGCTGCCCGCGATCCAGTCCCTCGACCGGCTGTTCGGTCAGGCGGAGCGCTGGTACGACCTGCTCGCGAACCTCGAGCGCCAGGTCGAGCTGTCGGAGACCGGCGGCGAGACCGTCGCTCTCAAGTACCGGGTCGGCCATCTCTGGCAGATCCGGCTCGGCGATGTCGCACGTGCGATCGAGAGCTACCGCGAGGCGCTCGAGATGGATCCGTCGCACGCCGAGACGCTGGCCGCGCTCGATGGCCTCGTCCACGGCAGGGTCGAGCCCGTCA
>JACCQV010000900.1 GCA_013813945.1 Deltaproteobacteria bacterium
GTGGTGACTACGGCGGTGGTGGTGGCGACGGCGGCCGTGGTGGCCGTGGCGGTCGTGGCGGTCGCGGCGGTGGTGGACGGGGCGGCGGCGGCGGCGGCGATCGCTGGTAATCGTACAGACGACGAAGAAGTAACCGAGCAGCGCGGCCTCTCCGGAGCCCGCGCTGTTTTCGTTTCGGCGACCAGAGCCGCTCCGGTTTCGTTTTCGGCACGGATCCGGCCTACGCTGCGATCGTGATCGTCGAGCGGATCCGGGCGAGGGCGCTGACGCGTGTCGACATCGCGTCCCTTGCGGCGTTCCGGGTCATCTTCGGCGGCGTGATGTTCTTCGGGATCCTGCGGTTCATCGCGACCGGCTGGATCGAGCCGATGTACGGCGAGCCGACCTGGTTCTTCAAGTATCCGGGGTTCGCGTGGGTCGAGCCGTGGTCGGTGCCGGGGATGTACGTGCACTACGGCGTGCTCGCGCTGCTCGCGCTCCTGATCGCACTCGGCCTGTTCTACCGGGTCGCGATCGTGCTGTTCACGCTCGGCTTCCTCTACACGCAGCTGATCGACGTCACGAACTACCTCAACCACCACTATCTCGTCGTGCTGCTCGGGCTCGTGCTCGCGCTGCTTCCCGCGAACGCCGCGTGGTCCTTCGACGCGCGGCGCCAGCCTTCGATCGCGCGCACCACGATCCCGGCGTGGTTCGTCTGGTTGCTGCGGTTTCAGATCGGTGTCGTCTACGTGTTCGCCGGCCTCGCGAAGGCGAAGATCGACTGGCTCGGCTACGGACAGCCGCTCAACCTGTGGCTCGCCGCGCGGACCGAGACGCCAATCCTCGGCGGCCTGTTCGGTGAGCCATGGTTCGCGCTCGCACTGTCATGGGCAGGCTTCGCGTTCGATACGACCATCGTCGTGTGGCTGTCGTGGGCACGCACGCGGATCGCGGCGTACGTCACGGTGATCATGTTCCACGGTCTCACCGGCTACCTCTTCAACATCGGCATGTTCCCGCTGATCATGACGAGCTCGGCGCTGATCTTCTTCTCGCCATCGTGGCCGCGCCGGCTATTCCGCCTGCCCGCCGTGGAAGTGAAGGGCAGGGCGGATGCGCCGCGGCGGTGGGTGATCGCGACCGTCGCGGCATTCGTGATCATCCAGCTCGCGCTGCCGCTACGTCATCTGGTGCTGCCAGGGAATGTCGTGTGGAACGAGCGTGGGATCCGATTCGCGTGGCACGTGCTGATCCGGGAGAAACACGGAGCGGTGACGTTCATCGCCGAGCTCGGAGATAACAAGCAGCTCGAGATTCCCGCGCACAACTACCTGACGCCCCGGCAGGAGCGCGAGATGAGCGGACAGCCCGATCTCATCGTCCAGCTCGCTCATCACATCGCCGCGGACCTGCGCGCGAAGGGGTATCCGGTGGTCGCGATCCGGGCGCGGACGCAGGTCTCGCTGAACGGGCGGGCCCCCGTACCGATGATCGATCCCTCGATCGATCTCGTGACCGCCGCTACCGATCGCTGGATTCTGCCGGAGCCACCCGGGCCTCCACCACACGTAACTGTTCGTAAGTGATGGAATAATATCGTCCGTCGAGGTCCGACCTGTGGATCAGTTGAAAACGGAGTTGAAAGTCGTTTTCAAATATGAGCAGATGACCGCATGAGAATTTTCCGGTTCGCGAGCGCCGCCGTCCTGGTCGCCGCGTGCAGCAGCGAGCCGGGCCAAGGGATCGACGCAGCGACCGACGACTTCGATCGCGCGGGAATGCTGGCGCACCTCTCCGAGCACGTCCTGCTTCCGATCCAGGCGACGTTCGCGCAGCGCGCGGCTGCACTTCCCGCGGCGATCGAAGCGCACTGCAACGCGCTCGATGCAGGCCAGTCCGCCACCACGCTCGATGCCGCGCGCGTCGCAACGACTGCTGCGATCGATTCATGGCAACGCGCCGATGCCGTGCTGGTCGGTCCCGCTGCGATGGATCACGCGAAGCTGCGCAGCGAGATCTATGCATGGCCGCTGCTCTCGCCGTGCGAGCTCGACCGGGATGTCGCGAGCCGGTGGGCGAACCCGGCCAGCTACGACGTCTCCACCGAGCTCGTCAACGCGCGCTCACTCACCGCGATCGAGTATCTGCTGTACCCGACGACCACCGATCACTCGTGCGTGTCCGCGCCCACAGGCTGGGACACGCTCGCTGCGAACCTGCCACGCGCGCGCTGCCGGCTCGCTCTCGCGATCTCGACCGACGTTGCTGCGAAGGGCGCGGAGCTGCATGCGGCGTGGCGCGCGGACGGGGGCAACTACATCGGGGAGCTCGCCGGTGCTGGCACATCGCGCTCGTCGATCGCTTCGGCGC
>JACCQV010000914.1 GCA_013813945.1 Deltaproteobacteria bacterium
GCGAGGCGCTCGAGCCAGCCGAGCGTGATCGAGAGCTCGTCCCAGCGTTCGCGCGTGCCTTCGTCGGGACGGGGGCCCTGCGACGCGGATCCGGCGCACTCGTTCGCGAACCAGTACGACAACGACGGATGGTTGTTGAAGTATCGGATCAACGCGGGCAGCACGTGCGGATAGCGCACGAACGGGCTCGCGTGCGGGCGCGAGCCGCCGATCGAGAGCTGGCCGCCACCGCCGGAATCCACGATGTCGCCATTGAAGCGGTGCCGGGTCGCAGACAGACCAGCGGCGGCGGCGGCGCTCCATACGCGCCGTGCCTGGCGGTGGAACTCGAGCACACTCGAGGCCGGCGCCATGTTGACCTCGACGACGCCCGGATCCGGCGTGACGCTGAGCCAGTGATCGCCCGCGATCTCGAGCGGCGGTGCCAGCGCCGCCGCATCGGCGGCGACGCGCGAGCCGCCGGTGGTCACGTCGTCGCGCCAGCGCACGCCGAACGCGAACCGCGGCTCGGTCTCACCGGGGAACTGGCGGCCGATCACGCGCGAGACCGACGCACCGGGCAGCTCGGTCGCGAATGCGGTCGCCACGGTATGAGCGCGCGCGAGCTTGTCGTCGCCCTGTGGATCGCTGACCCACGCAGAATCGATCGAGTCCGGGCGCGTGAACGTTGGCTCGGCACCGATCCAGACCTCGACGCCGCGCCGCGAGACGAGCTCGTCGTGCATCTCCAGCGAAGCGTCGAGCTCGTTCTCGATCATGGGGGCCAGTCCTCGGTGGCGGGCATCGGCTCACCCGGCAGGAAGCGACGGAGATCGAGCGTGTACGGCTGCTCCGGATGCGCAGGTACCTCGCGCGGCGACAGCGCGTCCATTGGTGACGGTCCCTCGAGCGTGAACCGGCGAGCTCGCCGCGCGGCTGCCTCGACGCGCGTCAACGGTGGAGCATCGAATGCGCGGCCCTCGGGATGCCACACGTGGTACGCGCCACCGGCCACGCAGCGCGGCGCCCAGCGATCGAGAATGTTGATCCGCAACGGGTGATGAATCCCGAGGTGTGGTTGCAGTGCGTGGGGTGGACACCACGCACGAAACCGCACGCCGCCGACCCCGACATCGCGGCCCGCCGCCGCGCGAACCGGGACGATCAGGCCATTGACGACAACCGCGTAGCGCTCGGAATCGAGACCGAGCGTTCGCACCTCGATCCGCTCCATCGACGAATCCACGTAGCGCGCGGTCCCGGTCGGCGATGCCTCCTCGCCGAGAACGTGCCACGGCTCGATCGCATTTCGGATCTCGACGCGCGCGTCACCGACCTCGAGCGTCCCGACCAGAGGGCAGCGCAGCTCGACGAACGGCCGATAGCCGTCGGCGGGGAGCACGATCGAGTGCTCACCGAGGAAACCGATCACGTCCTCGAAGTCGCGCCACATCCAGTAGGGCAGGAGGTACTTGTCGTGGAGCGACGGTCCCCAGCGGACGAAGTCATGCGTGTATGGCTTGGCGGCGAACGCCGCGAGTAGCGAGCGCACGAGGATCGCCTGCGCGGCGAGCATTCGCGGGTGCGGCGGCATCTCGAAGGCGCGAAGCTCGACGAGTCCTTGCCGGCCGAACGACGTGTGCGGATCGAACAGCTTGTCGATCGAGATCTCGGCCCGGTGCGTCGAGCCGCTGACGTCGATCAGCAGGTGGCGTAGCAGCGCGTCGATCTTCCACGCTGGCTGCGGCTCCGCGAGTGCCTGCAGCGCCAGCTCGAGCTCGTACAGTGCATCGTGGCGGGCTTCGTCGATCCGCGGTGCCTGCGAGGTCGGCCCGACGAACATGCCGGTCATCATGAAGGACAGTGACGGGTGGTGCTGGACGAACCGGATCAGGCTCGCGAGCATGTCGGGCCGCGCGAACCACGGCGACTTCTCGGGGCTCGGTCCTCCGATCGTGATGTGATTGCCGCCGCCGGATCCGGCGAGCCGACCATCGAGCAGGTAGCGCTCGGCCGTGAGCCCGCTCGCGAGTGCTGCCTCGAACACCGTCGCATGCAGCGTCGCCGCCTCGCGGCTGCTCGTCACGGGTGGAAGGTTGACCTCGAGCACGCCAGGGTCCGGCGTCACCGCGAACCGCATGCGTTGCGCCGACGGCGGCGGGCTGTACCCCTCGAGGTGGATCGCGATCCCCGTGGCCTCGCGCGCCGCGTCGAGAGCGGCGATCAGCGCACAGAAATCCTCGAACCTGGGTAGCGGCGGGACGAACACCCAGATCTGTCCATCGCGGGGCTCGACGGCCAGCGCCGTTCGCACGCCGAGCCCGCTGTCGTCGCGCTCGGGGGCCTCGCGCCGCGGATCCGGAAGCTCGGGCGCATCGGTCCATACCGAGTAGTCGACACCCTTACCGAGGCTCGCGAGCGGGAGCCGCAAGCCGAGCGGGCTGTCGCCGGGAACAAGGAACAGGTGACCTCGGCGGAGCTGCCAGGTCTCGGTGAGCCAGCCGGTCGCGTTGCGTGCGAGTGGCAGGACGTAGCCGACGACGCTGCCGACTCCGCGCTCGAGGATCGAGGTGAGCCGCCGGCGCTCCTCTGGAT
>JACCQV010000925.1 GCA_013813945.1 Deltaproteobacteria bacterium
GGACCACCGCGCGCGGAATCACGCGACCGATCCATCCCGCGAGTCGATCGGCGTCGACATAGACCACGCCCTGAGCAGGCAGCTTCACTCGAACGAGCGGGCGCGACACGCGGAGCACGAGCGCGCCGTCACCGCGGAACTGGACGACCGGGAGCTTGCCGCGCAGACCAGGAACGTTGCCACTCTCCCAGCGCAGCGAGGCTTCGAACGCGAACACGAGGTCCTCGCGCAGATACAGGATGTCGTCGTCGAGCAGCACCGCATGGAACGTCTGCGTGCCAGGGACGGCGACCAGATAGCCTTCGCCGCTGACCGAGTGCAGCGGGGTGCCGCCGTAGTCGAAGCGGTCCTCGGTCTGGTGACCTCGCGAGCGTCGCATCGCGACCTCGTAGCTGAGATCGCCGCCGGTGACGTGAACGCCGTCGAGACGCGTGAGCACGCGATCGGAGACGCGGATCACGAGTGCTCCGTTGGGAGCGATCTCGAAGGGCTCGTCACCGTCTTCCGGACGGACGAGCTCGTCGGTCGCGAGCTCCGAGAGCGGACGCGGTGGCGTTCCCCCGGACTTGGTGCGCTCGGGCGCGCTCGCGGTGGTCGATGGGGCCGCCGCGGCGACCGCTTGCGAGATCATCGACACGCCATCGTGCGCCACCTGCGGAGCGCCGTCGCTCTTGGGCAGGATGAACTGCATCGAGTCCGAGAACAGTGGTGTCAGCGCGACGGGCGGTGCATCCGGGATGCTCGCGCCGGAGCGGGCGGGAACCATCGGCACCGACGGCGAGCTCGCGGTCAGCTTCTCGATCACGATCTCGGGATGCGAGAGCTGCTGGGCGAACTCCTGCGAGGGCGTCCGTCCCGGCTTGGGCGGCGCGCTCGGCGGCTTCGTGCGCGGCGGCTCTTGCCCCGGGGTCCGGACGATCGTGAGCGGCTGCGTGGCGGCATCTGCCGGGTACGGGGGCGCGGTGGGCGCTGCTGATTCGACGGGGCCACGGGGTGATCGACCGAGCTGGGCGTTGATGCCGTCCCGCTCGGGCGCGGTCAGGTTGATCTCGATCTCGCTCGCCAGCTCGTTCTGACCGGCGAGGAGGAACGAGCGATACGCCTCGGCGTAGCGCCCGGCCCGCGCATACGCGAGACCGAGATAGCTGATCGCCCGGCCCTGGCTCGGATCGAGCGCGCGGCTCGCCTCGAGCGACCCGATCGCCTTCTCGGACTCGTTGACCTTGAGATAGACGAGACCGAGGTTCAACCGATGCGACGGATCGGTCGGCGCCTTGTCGACCAGCTGCTCGTAGATCGGGCGCGCCTCGTCGAACTGGTTGCCACGGAAGTACGTCAGCCCGAGCAGTGCGAGGACGCGGGTGTTGCCCGGTTCCTGATCGAGCGCGATGCGGAACGACCGCTGCGCTTGATCGAGCTTCCCCTGCTTGAGGGCATCACTGCCACGCGCCAGGGCCTCGTCGAAGCTCACCACCCGATCATTCAACCACAAACAGGCGGCCCGCGGCGTCGACCACCACCTGGATCGCGCCGTCGGTATCGGTCCGTGCAATGCGGGCTCCTGCGGCGGACCAGCGTGCAAGTACCTCGCTCGACGGAAATCCGAACCGATTGCCGCGGCCACAGGAGATGACGGCGACGGTCGGGCGGGTCGCGTCGATCAGTGCCTGCGTCGACGACGTCGGGCTGCCGTGGTGCGGCACCTTGACGACGTCCGCCGGCGTGAGGTTCGCGGCGACGAGCGCCTCCTCGCCCTCGGCCTCGAGATCCCCGGTGAACAGCAGCGCACGGCCGCGATAATGGATCGCGATCACGAGCGAGTTGTCATTGACGGAACGGACCGGGTCCGTCGCGCCGATCACCGGTCCGCCCGCGATCGCTTGATAGCGGGGAGCCCAGACGATCAGCTCGACGCCCGCCTGGCTGCGCGCGAGCCCGAGCGGTGGGTGGACGAGCCGTGTTCCGCGCGCGGCGAGGGCTGCCGCGATCTCTCCGAAGCCGGGCAGGGCGCCACCGCCAACCGGCGCAGCGTGCGCCGGCTCGGCTGCGGACCACAGCTCGTCGATCGGAACGCCGAGCGCGGCGAACCCGAGATAGTGATCCGGGTGCGGATGCGAGAGCACGGCGAGATCGATCCGGTCTTGCGCGGCTGCCGCGAGGGCTCGTGCGATCGCAGCCGCCGGCGAGCTCGCCGCGGCGAGGCTGCGTGCATTGGGGTGCCCGCCGGCGTCGATCAGCCAGACATCACCGTCGGGGAGCTCGACGATCGCGGCATCGCCTTGACCGACGTCGAGGAACGTCACGCGCAGCGCGCCGGTGGGCGACGGTGTTCGCGCGAGCGCCCAGCCGACGCACAGTGCGGCCCATGCGATCGCATCGAAGCGCGTTCGCTGCGCTCGCGATGCGAGCACGAGCGACAGCGTCACGAGGACCGCCAGGGTGAGCGCGCCGGCGACTGCGATCGTGCCGACCGGAAGCACCGGTGCGAGCAGCTCTGCGATCCGGTCGACCTCCGCGACGATCGCAGTCGCAGCGCGTACCAGCGGGGCGATCCCGAACGCGGTCCCTGCGAGTGCGAGCGGCAAGGCGATCAGCTCGACGAACGGCGTCAACACGAGATTTCCGACGATCCCGCCGGGTGTGACCTGCTGGAAATGGAACGCCGTGATCGGTGCGGTCGTGATCGTGACCCACGTCGAGGTCATCAGGCCGCGGACGATCCAGCCACGTACGCCACGTCGGGTCGACTGCGGACGCATCGCGAGCGTGAGCGCTGCGGTGAAGGACAGCTGGAACGACGGATCGAGCAGATCCTGTGGCCGCCACGCGAGGAGTAGGAGGGCCGCAGCGCCGAGTGCGTCGACCAGCCGGATCGGCCGATCGAGCATGGCCGCGATGAGAACGAGCGCGATGACGACCAGCGCGCGCAACGTCGCGAGCTGTGCGCCGGTGATCAGCGTGTACGCGACCGCGATCGCGAGAGCAGGAGGCGCGGCCCACCTGGCTGGCCGGACGCGCCCACCCCAGGGCGACGCCGCGATCAGCCGGCGCAACGCCGCGAACACGAGGCCTGCGATCACCGCGAGGTGCAGGCCGCTGACCGAGAGCACGTGGTAGATGCCGACGGCGCGCCAGCGGTCGTCGAGCGTCGGCGGAATTGCGCGTCGATCTCCGACCGTGATCCCGCGGAGAGCAGCGCGGGCGACAGGCTCGCCGCCCGCGGCGTCGATCTCTGCGGACCACCGCGTCTGCGTGGCCGTGGCCCAGCGCCACACGCGATCGCCCAGCGTTGCCGCATCGCCGAGCGGCTCGATGGTGATCGCGGTGAGCTCGAAGCCGGTCGCCGAGGTCCGGACCCTGCCGGTGATCGCGAGCTTGTCCCCGGGAACGAGCGGAGAGTCGGCCCAGATCCAGATCCCGATCGTCGCGGTCCGGAGCGTCGCCCCACTGCCGTGCGCCGTCCCGATGATCGGCCCGCTGACCACACCCACG
>JACCQV010000960.1 GCA_013813945.1 Deltaproteobacteria bacterium
CGCCGCATCCTGAAGACTGGTTGCTGTAGTCGATACTCGCTGCAACTCACCGTTGCGAGGCCAAGCAACCGTGACCTTGGGATCAGGGGGGTCTCAAAGAGCCGCACGTACGCGCGCCGCAACCGACCGAATGGTCACGCGGGCAGCGGTGGCCGACTTCGTGCTCATGCCGGGCTCATGCGCATCAATCTGTTGGCTCTCCTGATCGGCTGTAGCGGTGGAGCGGAGGGCGACGACGCTCCGATCGACGCATCATTGCCGGATGCTGCCACGACGGCGTGCACGGATTCGTTTCCCGCAGCCGTCATGGCGCCAGCCCATGGCTCGATGTCGCCCCCCGAGACGAACGTGAAGGTCACGTTCAGCTCGACCGTATCGAATCGCTACGTGATCGTTCGTGACATTGACGACAATCGCTTCACGACCGCAAGCGACATCTCCGGCACGATCATCGATGCAACCTACTCGTTGCCGGCAGGCCGCACGATCACCGTCGAGGTCGGTTACGTGTGCCAGCTCGACAACCGGCGTCGCCCGCTCGCGCAGTCGACATTCACCATCACGAGCCCGAATGCCTGCGACACGCAGACGCTCGGCTATGCCGCTGCGATCCACAGTCCGGCGCAGGATGTGGTGTTGCCGCCGATCGTGACGCCCTCGTCGACATTCGATGTGTCGTGGAGCCCCACGATGGGGATCCCGGATCGCTACGAGAGGATGTACGACGAGACCGCAGGACACGAAGCGCTGAGCAGCGTGCCTGGTTACGAGCTCCAACCGAATCATCGCTACACGTTCGAGGTCGGTTGGTACTGCGTCGGAGTCGAGCCGACCGAGCGCGCCATTCCGATGGCCGCGCTGAGCTTCACGACGTCGAACTGAGAGTTCGTTACGGTGCGGTGATCTGGTTGTTGTCGAGCGCGATCATCGACTGCGCGTACACGCGGCTCTTCATCGAGGCCATGTTCTGCAGGGTGACACCGGTCTTCGCGAGGATGATTCCCTCGAAGTGCGCGCCGGCGTGGATCGTGACCTGGCCAGCGACCTGCCAGTAGATGTTCTTGGCCTGGGCACTGCCGCTGAGGACAACGCGCATGTTGGCGCTGACGTCGAGCGTACTGGCGATCTGGAGGATCCAGACGTCGCTGGCCGCGCCGGCGAACGTCAGGTTGCTCGGCACCGTCACACCGGTTCCCCACGTATACAGTCCGGGGGCGAGGGTCTGGGCCTGGAGGATGCCGTCCATCAGGTCGAGCTTGGTGGGGTTCGTGCGGCTCGCCGCGTCGGTATAGGCGGCCTCCATGGCGAGCACCGCGGTCGTCAGGTTGGTCGGCGTCGGCACGGCGAAGTTACTCGCGTAGATCAGGCCCGGCGAGGCAACCGCGATCGAGGTCGCGGACACGGTGCCCGCATCAGGGACTGCGGGGACCATCGTGAACCCGGTGATCGAGGCCGCGGCTCCCGGGCTGACGGCGACGTGGCCGCCGGTGATCAGCGAGCCGGTCACGTTGGTGATCCCCGTCTTCGCGAGCAGCACGTAGCTGCCGGACGCGGTGAGATCCGTCGACGATCCGAGTGCGATCGGCTTGGGTCCGAGACCCGATGGGTTCTGCGGGTTGTTCGTCCCGCCATCCACGCCGCCGCCATCGCCATCGTCACCGCCGCAGCCGGCGCCGCACAGCGCGGCCATCACCAGGGCGGCCGCGAGGCCAGGAATCGAATTGAGACTAGGTGCAGACATGGACATACGTTTCCTTTAAAGGGGAGCGAATCACCCGATGTGCGCGCCGATGGCGCAGCCCCCTGCGGACTCATGAGCACGTTCCGCGCCGCGTGGTCGAGCCTGTGGATTCACGCAAGGCGACCGTCGTTCCGCCAAGTGGCTGTGCGATCCGGCTCGATCGGGCAGCAGATGCCCATGAAGCAACCCCGGCGAAGTGACTCGGGTATGAAGGAGACGTTCCATGCCTGCCTATCCCGCTTTTCCCACTGACCTGTGGCGCGTGCCCATCTACCTGCCCTACCTCCAGCCCAAGCTCACCCAGCGCGCGATCGTCTCTGCGGAGAACAAGCTCGGCGTCAAGCTTCCTCGCGCGTACCTCGATCTGTTGCGGATCCAGAATGGCGGCTACCTCCGGCTGACGTCGGTGTCGCCCAATCTCGCGCCCGTCGACTGCATCGCCGGCATCGGCTCTCGGTTCCCGTCGATCCTGGGCAACGACTGGGGTGACGTGAAGGAGTACATGCGCGAAGAAGGGATCCGAAAGCCTGCCGGCATCGACGCGCTCGTCCCGTTCTGCGGTGACGGGCACTTTCACTACTGCCTCGACTACCGGAGGTCGGGTCCACGCGGCGAACCCAAGGTCACGTACATCGACGTCGAGAGCTTCGATACCGACAAGGTCGTTGCCCCGAACTTCGACGCCTTTCTCCGGAAGCTCCGCCCGTCCGGCATCACGGTTGCCATCGGCATCGAGACCACGGCGAAGATCGGCACAGTGGCCGCCGCGATCTCGAAGGCGAGCCGCTACACGTTCGAGGCGCAGGGCGATCAGGACCACGGCTACCAGGTGTTCCGCGCCAAGCTTCCTGGCGATTCGAACTGGGCATTCATGACACCCAACGTCGTGCGCCTCGGCTTCGTGCGCAAAGCCGAGGCGAAGGACGTGAAGATGCGAGACGAGCTCGCCGCTGACGTCGAGCGGTTTCCCGAGCACCCGGACTGCAACTACTTCGTCACGGCCGACTTCGGAACTGCTGCCGGCGGCAAGCTATCGCGGGCGATCGAGAAGCTTCCATACCCCTCTCGACGCGTCCGCCTCGTCGATTGAGCCGGCGGACTCGCGCCAGAGAGGTCTCGGAGGATCACTTGCCGGCGCGGTAGATCGCCCACTGGCTCTTGAAGCGCTCCACCTGGCCCGCCGTGAAGTCGGTCAAGCAGACGTCGTCGCTGTAGTCCATGAAGTTGTAGATCGGGTCCTCGCCGTCGGCGCACGTCGAGATCGGGTTGCAGTCGTAGTTCGGCGCGCGCTCCTTGTTCGTGTCGGCGACGCTGTCACCGGTCTTCGAACAGCCACCCTGGAACGTGTGATATAGGCCCAGCCAGTGGCCGACCTCGTGGGTTCCGGTGTCACCGAGGTTGTAGACATAGCCTGCGATGTCGCTGATTCCGGGCTGGCTTCCCTGGGGAAGGGTGCCGTATGCGACGACGACGCCATCCATCGTGGGCTGCGAGCTGTAGCTCGACGGGAACGTGGCCCAGCCGAGATATCCGTCACCCTGGTTGATGTAGAGGTTGAGGTCGTCGGCGCTCGAGCCGGGCGCGCGCAGGGCAGGCTTGTACTGGGTCTCGGCCGCGCCGCTGAACCACGCGTTGTTGTCGGTATAGTTCGTCGAGACAAGGTTGAAGGTGTACCCGTAGCCGCCGAACTCGTCGTTGAGGACCGCGACCTGCGCCTGGACCTGCGCGAGCGGCACCTTGCCGACGTTGCCGCTGTGGATCACGTGGGCGTAGACGTTGATCGACGCACTGGCCGTGCCCGCACCACCGCCACCGCCACCGCCACCGCCACCGCCGCCGCCGCCAACGCCACCCTTGTGCAAGTTCATGCGGTGCTCGTCCGCCGCCTTCTCGCTATCGCTCAGGTCGCGCGTCGCACAGCCGCGATCCTTCTTCGGCGTCTTCGTGACCGCTTGCTCCGTGGAGCTGGTCGCGATCTCGTCTGACTCGGAGCCGCATCCGATGGCAAGCACAGACAGCACACAGGCGGAACCGAGCGTCAGGCGCGTTGAATTCATGCGCGGACATTAACCGTGGAGGTCGCCAGCTCGCGAGGGATTTCCGCGCCCGCTCTATCGGTGTGAGCAACGTACGTCACGCTACTGAGTTGTCGCGATACGCTCGCGCGCATGGAGGCGCACATGCAGTGCGATCAACCTGATTCGAGATCGAGGAGGGCGGGTTCATCGACGGGAAATGCTCGTCGAACAGTTCGAAAAACCCGCTGACACAACGATCAGCACTCGCTGAGCGAACCAAGCGTTCACGTCCTCGTCGGTACTCCGCGATGGCTCGCCGCAGCCTACCGGACCACGGCCTCGCCGGAGCGCTACGTTAGCTCTCGCGACTCAGGGCGCATAGCCAACCACCGGAAGCGTGCCGCACGTGCCCGGCGGCGCATCGAACGCTGTAGCGACCATGTTGCCTGCGAGGCAGGCAGTGGTGACGCCGTGCGTGTGGATCTGGTTGTCGAGGTTGTTCGAGGTGATGTTGTCGACGATGAACATCTCGGGCCCGGTCCCGCCGATCTCGATCGCTGGTCCGTCAGTCGTGTTGCCCACGATCGTGTTCTCGCGAAACACTCCGTGGTGAGTGTCCGCGCTGCCACGGAAGATCACGACTCCGCTCTCCGTCGTGGGGCCGTGGTCCATGAACGTGTTCCGCTGCACGAGCGAATTCATGTACCCGAACCGGAACCCGGCCCGGAACCCGGGTCCGCCCCGGCGAGCGTTGCCCACGAAGACCGAGTCCTCGATCGTGATCCGATTGATCCGGACCGACCCACCGCCCGTCACGCCCGCGCCGTCGTTGTTCGCGAAGCGGACGCCGCGGATCAACACGTCGTTGATGCCTGGGCTGGCCGAGCCGTCGTTCGGTTCGAGGTCGATCCCCGCTGATGGCGCGGTGCCATTCGTGCCCGAGTACTCCCCGCCGAGCACCTGCACATCATTCGCGTTGATGATCGACATGCCCTGGCGGTAGGCATTGAACGACGAGCTATCGTGGAACACACCGCGGGTCGGGTACGTCGAGGGGTCGGTCGAGTCTCGCGCAGCCAGATAGAAGCCATCGCACGTTGCGTTGAGAACGGTGACACCGCAGAACGCAAAGTCGCGGCCTCCGTAGATCGCGAGCGCATGGGCGCCGGACGCCTCGGCCGGCGTCCGGTTGGCACGATTGCCGTCGTACACGAGATCGCGCACGACGCAGCGCTCGCAGTTGCCGAACAGGAAGCGCGCGTTGGTCGGAGTGCCATCGGCGACCTTCAGGGTTGCACCGTTGCCTGCGATCCCGAGCTCCTCCGCGTCCACGCTCGCGAGCGGGCCCGAGATCAGGTAGGTGTGGCCTGCAGCGAGCTCGAGCACGCCACCGCCGCGGACCGCATCGAGCGCGGCCTGAAGCGCGTCGGTGTCGTCGGTGACCCCATCGCCGACGGCGCCGAACATGCTCACCGGGAGATGTGGTTTGTCAGGCAGCGCGCACGCCGCGACAGGGGGCGGCGCATCCACCGCAACATCTCCCGCATCGGATGGAAGTGGAGCATCGGGCCCGTTGCCGCCGGAAGGGTCGCCGCACGCGATGGTCACGAAGAATGCGGCGATCCATGAGTATCCGAAGGTTGGTGTCGACATGGGCTGCGAGCCTACGGCTCCAGGTCCACGTTCGACGCTGCGTTCGCGCGCGCGGCCTCACGTATTCTTTCCGTCCTCGAATATCTGGTGACTCGCGGACACCGAACTGGTGCGAGTCGCCGACGAAAGTTGAGTTGACAGCTCTCCCCGCGCGCGTTACGGCCGGGGGCATGCTCAGCGCGAGGGCCGACATCGAGTTTGGCGCAGCGCGCTTGCGGTCGCTCAGCGTGCTGGAGCGATCGTTTCGCGCGTACGTCGCGTGCCGCGAGAACCTGATCTTTGACACCCGGTTCTCGAGCGCCGCGCAGACCACGTCGCCGTGTGCGCACCTCTTCTTCATGCTCGCCGGCACCATGACGATCGTCGGCCGCGCCCCCCAGCAGGCGCCCGTGGCCTTCCTGTTGACCGACGACGAGGCCGATGGGGCGGGCCCGTTCGCTCCGCACACGTTCCGGACCGAGGGCACGCAGACGCACGTGCTGTACGTCCGCGTTCCCGCCGAGATGGTCCGCGGCATGCCCGGGCTCGCCCATGGCGCGCTCGCGCTCGACGATGCGTGCTGGGACGCCGCACGGCGCGTGATCGATGATGCGATCACCGATCGCGTACGGGTGGCCAGCTACGTGACGCTGTTCGAGCACGTGGAGCGCCATGGCTTGATCTCGGCGGCGGTGGTCGCCGGGATCGTCGACGACGAACCCGCCCACTTCGTGCGCCTGTGGAGCGCGCTCCAGCCGAGCTACGGGATTCTGGCCACGTCGGTGTCCCTCAAGGAGCTGGCCGCGCAACTCGGGGTCTCACGCCGGCAGCTGACACGCGATGCGACGGAGATGGCGCGCACGTTCCACTGGCCGGGTGGTGCGTTCCGCGATGCGATGCGCATGATCCGCCTCCGTATCGCCGCGATCCTGCTGAGCGCTCCGGAAGCCACCGTGCCCGCGGTGGCGGCACGGACCGGCTACAGCACGACCACGGCCATGGGCCGCGCGTTTCGCGACGCAGGGCTCCCGTCGCCAACCGAGGTCCAGTCCGCATTGCGCACACCCTCGACGGACTGACGGCCTCACACTCATTCAGTCCTCACAGTAGAACTGCTCTTCCCAGCTCATGGCCGGAAGCTAGCCCGATTGGCGTGCGCCACACAACGTGCCGGCGCCTCCCGCGCCCCCGCACTCTGGAACCGATGCGCCGAGATGTCATTCGCGACCGAAGCGTCACCTCCGGAGTAGCTTGAAGGCGAGGTCACGCGTTCCGAGCGTCTTGGACGCTGCGATCCACAACAGCATCATCGGCTCGAGCAGGCGTGCGTTCGTCAGAGGCCCGACGTCGACGGCTTCGAAGCCGATGTCCTCGACAAGGCCTTTGACGATGCGCTTACCCTCCGGGGCGTCACCGCAGAAGAAGTTCGCGGCGCGGACGTCGCCGTAAACCGGGTTTGCAAGGTTCTCGGCTCCCTGCGCATTGAACGACTTGAAGACGTGCGCGCCCGGCAACTTCTTCTGTAGCTCCTCGGCCGCTGAGGTCGTATGGCCGTACTTGAGCGTCATGCCGTGCGGGCCGCGCTCGACCGCGTTCGTGCAGTCGATGACGACCTTGCCGTCCAGACCGCCCACGACACGAAGCACCTCATCGAGAGCGGCGAATGGCATCGCGAGTACGATCACCGCGGCGTCCGAGGGTGCATCCGCTACCAGCGCCGCGGTGGCACCGATGCCCTTGCACAACGTGCTCAGCTCCGCGTCCTCCGGCGCGCGGGCGCCGAACACAATGGTGTGCCCCTTGCTCGCCCATGCGCGTGCGAGTCCCGCGCCGATGTGGCCGCTTCCAATGATCGCGATCTTCATGACCGGTATCCTTTCATGCCGAGCTCGGCGCCGTCGATCCGTAGATCCACCGGGCGAGCGACGGCAGTTCGTTTGGTGCGATGCCCCCGCGCTGATCAGGTCCAGGGGAGCGCCGAGATGGAGGCCGGGTTCACGAAGAGGTCCGACGCTCGTTCGCGCGAGGTTGCGGGATTGGCCGCCGAGCTCGAAGCGCAGAAGATCCTCGACGAGGTGGTCGGACTCACCGCGTGTCCCAGCTGCAAGGCACGTCATCCAGGTGCGAAGCGTCGCGCGTTGTGGAGGCGGCTTGGCTGGGCTCTGATGTCGTTGTTCGCGGTCCGGCCGATCGTGATCTGGTCCGGGCGCATAGTTCGCGTACGGGCTGCGCCTGCCTTCGAAGGCAGTAGTTCACGGCTCTCCGACTCCGTTGTACGCCTTGCCCGTGGCGCGCGGCTTGGCGATCGTTCCATCGGTGGTCACAGCGCGCCACCCACCACCCGCGAGGCAGTCATCGCTCAAGACCACCCACTCGATCCCGGGCGTCGGAGCGAACGCGATCTGATCCCACTCTTCCGGATCAGAACACCGAAGTGCGACCAGTGGCTTGGTCGACTCCGGGATCCAACGACCATCGTCACCACAACCATCAATGTCGGCGTGATACGCGCGTACCGCGGTGGCTCGGGCCGCACGAAGCTTGGTCCGCTTGCATCGCAGGGCAAGCTTGTCATTTCCATTCTCGACATCGATCGACAAAACACCAGACTTCTCGGTGGCAGTCCCGAGGTAGGTGACGTGCGACTTCTGTTTCAGTAATTCAGGAGGGTCGCTCCACGACGTTCCCACCATCGTCACCACCGAGAGAGCTGCGCGGCCGCCGCTCCGCTGACGTATAGGTCACGTGTCGTTCCGAGTCGCGCCCCACCACCGCAGCCATCGACGATAGATAGGTTCGCCCGATCCACTTCGGAGCTCCGGCAAGCTCGGCGGGAACTTCGAGCGAGCGCGCAGGCGGAGGCGTCTCGACCTTCGGGGAGTCGAGCACAGGCGCACTGAGAGACACGGGCGCCGGCACAGGCGGTCGAGCGATCGTGACCGGTGCAGTCGGCGCAGGACCGCTTGCTGTCGAGACCGACTCGCGCGGCGTCGGTGCGGAACTGCAGCCAACGACGGCCAAGAGGCCGGGAACGAGGACGGGTACACGCACGTTGTGGGTTCTAGCGCGGTCGTCACACGGACACCATGAAGCTGATGCGTCAGCGTTCAGCGGACCGGCAGCAACTCTGCGTTGCCCCCGAGCACCGAACCTCGCCGTGCCGATGAGACGGTCTCTGGGGCGGGACCAACTCTCTGGGACCCATGCCACAGGAAAAACTACGTTTCCGTAGGGTCTTCTTGACGGTTCCGCTGGCTGGCTTGGACTGATAGATGTCTCATGGAGATGCGAGTTGGCCGTATCGAGAGCAGCTCATCACCCGTGGAGCTCCTGTATTTCGACTTCGACCATGGCACCGAGCGATTGCTCTGGATGCGACTCGATCGCGCCGCGCACACCGTCCACTTTCGCTTCGAGCAGAGTCCCGATCCGACGTACGACGAGCAGCACGACGTCGCAACGGTGACCGTGAACGCGGCGACGACGTGCTCGAGTGACGAGCAGCTCCTGGGATTCTGGCGAGCGCTCGTACGGGCGATGCGCCACACGCCCTACTCGCTCCAGCACCCAGGCAAGCGCCCGTTCGAGGCGATGCCGCACGACGCGCTGACGCTCGACGACCTCGGCCCCGGCGTGCAAGCTCGAGAGCTGACGTGCCACGCTCCAGAGGAGATCGTCGTCGCGATCGTCTCGTCGAACGAGTTACGCGCGCGGTTCCGGTCGCTCGCCTGACCCAGGAGGAATCTAGAGCGACGCGAGGGCGCTCTCGACGTCCACCAACCGCACGTTCGTGAAGCCCTCCTTGACGATCGCCTCTCCGAAGTCTGCGCGAACGAGCGGCAACTGCGGGAGGAAGCTCGCGTAAAAGAGCCGGCGGTTCACCGGGATACGGTCCGCGAGCAGCGGAAGCTTTCGGTCCTCCATCCGAACAATCTGTTTCTTCCGAAAATGCCACTTGGGCTTGGCGGCAGCCATGTCGATACAGTCGACGTG
>JACCQV010000972.1 GCA_013813945.1 Deltaproteobacteria bacterium
GTGGTGAATGAGGCAGCCCTCGATCGTGACGTTTGCAGGTGCGCCCATGTCCACACAGTCACGCTGCGCGCGCCGGATCTCGCAGCCGCGCAAGGTCGCGAAGCTCGCAGCGGTCTCGATTCGCACTGCATCCTGATCCCCGTACTGCCCGTCCAGCGTCAGCCCCTCGAATACGTGATGGGGATGCGAGATCGTGAGCACGCGACCTCCGGCTGCGGTCGCGATCACGTCGCCAACGGCGCGCACCGTGATCGGAGCGGCCATCGTGCCGTCGCGCCGGCTCTGGATCGTCCCGGTGTAGGAGCCCGCGCCGACGACAACGACGTCTCCCGCGGCGGCGGCATCGAGGCCCGCCTGGATGGTCCCGAACGGAGCACCCGCGCTGCCATCACCCGAGCTGCCCGGCGCGACATGCCAGTCGCGTGCGAAGGCCGGGCTCGATCCGACGAGGATCACGATGGTCGTGAAGATACGAAGCCCACTCATGCGTGCCCGGACCGGTTCGATCATTCGCAGCGCTGGTTGGTCTGCAGCACTTCGCGCAGGTTCGGCGGCGTCGGCAGCTTCATCTTCTTCATCGCGCCCTCGAACTCGTCGGAGGTCGGCAGCATGAGCCGCGCATTCTGCTTGCGCTCGCGCCCGATCGTCGACGCTCGCCGGCCATCGTAGTCGTGAGCGGGGAACACGCCGGTGTCGTCGGGCAGGTCGAGCAGACGCTTGAGCGAGTGGAACAGGGCGAGCGAGTCGCCGGTCGGAAGGTCGGTGCGGCCGCAGCTGCCGATCAGCAAGGTGTCGCCGGTGAGCACGCGGTCGGGCAGGACGAGGCACACCGAGTCATGGGTGTGGCCCGGCGTGGCGATCACGTCGATCTGGAGCCGGCCGAGCTGGATCGTGTCGCCATCCGAGAGTCCGCGATCGACGCAGACGACCGGCGTTGCGGCGTGCATCAGCATCTTCGCGCCCGTGAGATCCTTGAGCCGCGGCGAGCCCGACAGGTGATCCGCGTGGGTGTGGGTCTCGATCGTGTACGCGAGCTTGTAGCGCTTCGCTTGCAGGAGATCGAGGTAGTCGTCGACCCTCTCGCGCAACGGATCCACGATCGCAGCGAGTCGGGTCTCGGGGTCGGCGATCAAGTAGCTGCGGCAGCCGCCATCAGGCTGGAGAATTTCGAAGTCGTACCCGCGCGGCGCTCCGATCTCCTCTCCGAACGCATGCTCACCCTCGTGGGTCGCTTCCATCCAGCGGTCCGCGCAGCGCCCGGCGAACTCGGGCGACATGCTGTCGCCCTTCACGCGGTACCTGCCGGACCACTTGCGCGCGCGCACCTTGCCGACGAACTCGATCAACCGATCGATGTCGGTCTCGTCGTTGTAGAGGCCGACCGAGGCGCGAACGGCGCCGCCGGGTGCGGGCCCCTGGCGAGTCGGGTTGCGTGCAGCATCGAGCGCGAGCAGGCGGTCCATGTAGATGTGCGCGCAGAACCGGCCGGAGCGCACGGCCAGGCCGCCTTCTTCGGAGAGGACGGCCGCGGCCATCGGCTCGGACACACCCTCGACATTGAACGAGACGACGCCTAGCCGGTCTTCCGCCTTTGGTGGTCCGTACACGGTCACGCCTCCGACGTTCGCGAGCCCGTCGAGGATCCGCTGGGTGAGCTTGATCTCGTGGGTGCGAATCTCCTCGATGCCGATCGACTGCAGGAACATGAGGGATCGCGCCATCGCGACGATGCCCGCGATGTTCGGCGTGCCGCCGTGATGCTTGTCGGGTGCGCCGAGGAACTCGACCTCGCGCGCGGTGACCTGCTTGGCGTTGCCGCCGCCAGGGATGTAGGGCGGCGCGCGATCGAGGGCAGCGCGCGGTCCGTAAAGGAATCCGGCGCCGAATGGCGCGTACGCCTTGTGGCCGGCGGCCGCCACGAAGTCGAGGTGCTCGGGATCCTCGAACGCCTTGACGTCGAGCCGATGGCGGGCGAGGGCCTGGGCTGCATCGACGAGGATCAGCGCGCCATTCTCGTGCGCCATCCGCGCGATCTGATGGATGTCGGGCATCGCGCCCGTGATGTTCGACCCGGCGGTGACGGCGACCAGCTTGACGTCGTTCTTGCGCAGGAGCTCGTCGAGGTGGCCGAGGTCGAGCTCACCGCTATCGGTGACCCGACAGCGCAGAACGGTGCCCCGGCGGCGGTGGGTCAGATCGTTCGAGTGGTGCTCCATCTCGGTGATGACGACCTTGCCGGGCTGGTCGGCCATCACGTGGCTGCACAGATCGATCGCCTGCGTCGTGTTCATCGTGAAGCACACGCAACCTTTGCGGAGCTCGGCGCCGATGAAGTCTGCGACGACGTAGTACGCCTCCTCGAACCGCTCGGTCGCCTTGCGCGAGAGGAGGTGCGTGCCGCGATGGACGTTTGCGTACTCGCGCTCGATGAACTCGACGAACGCCGCGAGCACCGACTGTGGCGCGTGGGTGGAGGCCGCGTGGTCGAGATACACCAGCGGTCGTTCGCCCGAGCCGAGCACGGGGACGTGGCGGCCGACGATCGCGAACTCGTTGCGCACGGCCTCCCAGTCGAGCTTGGCACCGGGCAACCGACAAACCGCGGCGCCGCCGTTGATGGGGAGTCCCGAGTGGTGCCAGCGCTCGAAGCCACCGGCGAGGCTGTGCACGTCGGTGTAGCCCATCTTCTGCATCACATCGCAGACCAGCGCGGAGCGACTGCCGG
>JACCQV010000973.1 GCA_013813945.1 Deltaproteobacteria bacterium
TCGCAGAAGACGCCATCAAGGCGGCGATCGAGGACTACAAGAAGAAGCACGCGAAGTGAACACGATGACCGCCGCCAACGATCCACAGGGGCCGCAGACGCCAGCTCCTGCTGCCCCCGCTCCGACCGTCGACAAGCGCGAGGTCGAGGTCACCTTGAATGCAGCCAAGGAGATCGCGAAGCAGAAGGCCAAGCGTGGAACACCCGACGCGATGATTCGCATCGGCGTGCGCGGCGGCGGCTGCACCGGCTTCACCTACGTGTTCGAGTGGGCCGAGGCGGTCCGTCCGACGGACAAGCAGTTCTTCGGCCCCGAGGGCACGGACGTGTCGATCGTCGTCGATCCGAAGAGCCTCGTGTACCTCGGTGGGATGCAGCTCGACTTCGTCACGGGGATGATGGGCCACGGGTTCAAGTTCAACAATCCCAACGCCAAGGGTGCGTGTGGCTGTGGCGAGTCCGTCAATTTCTGATTTCCAGTCGAACGCGAAGCCGCCAGGTGCGGATGCGTTCGCGCTGCTCGGGCTGACGCCGACGTTCGAGGTCGATGTCGCGGCACTCGAGAAGGCGTTCTTCGAGCGGAGCAAGGAGCTCCACCCGGACCGGTTCGCCAATGCACCGGCTGCGGAGCGCGTCGTCGCGCTATCGCGCTCGCGTGCGCTCAACGACGCCTACCAGATCCTCAAGAAGCCGGTCGCGCGCGCGGAGTATCTGCTCGCGCAGAGCGGCGTTACCATCGGCGACAACGAGCGGCTCGATCCCGCCGCGCTGATGCCGATCCTCGAGGAGCGCGAGCTGCTGGCCGAGGCGATCCAGGCCAAGCGCATCGCCGAGATCGAGAAGATGCAGGCAGCGATGCAGGCGACCCGTGCGCGCGAGCTCGAGCTCGTTCGTGATGGGTTCGCGCGCAACGACCTGGTCGCTGTGAAGCGTAGCTTGATCCTGTTGCGCTACATCGAACGCTACCTCGAAGCGTGCGACGGCGCGCTCGACGAAGAGTAGGTCGTACAGATGTTGCTCCAGATCTCAGAGCCCGGTCAGTCGACGGTCAAGGAGGCGTGCAAGCTGCGCGTCGTCGGGATCGATCTCGGCACGACCAACAGCCTGGTCGCGCACGTTGCCGACGAGGCCCCGCAAGTCATCTCCGGTGAAGGCGGACCGCTGGTCCCGTCGGTGGTTCACTACCAGGCCGACGGCAGCGTGATCGTCGGCCGCGGAGCACAGGCGCGTGCGATCGAGGCGCCGCGCGATACGCTCGCCTCGGTCAAGCGGCTGATCGGCCGCGGAGCGAAGGACCTCGCCAGCATGCGAGCTCTGTTGCCCTACGAGCTCGAGGGCGACGACCGCGCCGTCACGATGCGCGTCGCAGGAAACCGCAGCGTGTCGCCGATCGAGGTGTCTGCAGAGGTCCTGCGCGAGCTCAAGGCGCGGGCCGAGACGGCGCTCGGTGGACCGATCGAGGGTGCGGTGATCACGGTGCCCGCGTACTTCGACGACGCCCAGCGCCAGGCGACGCGCGATGCAGGTCGGCTCGCGGGGCTCGAGGTGATGCGCCTGCTCGCCGAGCCCACCGCAGCCGCGCTCGCCTACGGGCTCGATCGCGGATCGACGGGCACCTATGCGGTGTTCGATCTCGGCGGTGGCACGTTCGATATCTCGATCCTCAAGCTCGTCGACGGTGTGTTCGAGGTCAAGGCGACCGGCGGCGACTCCGCGCTCGGTGGCGACGACCTCGACCGCGCGATCGCGGCCGCGATCTTCGCCGAAGCCGGGATTCCGCTCGCGGCCACCAAGGACGCCGAGGCCACGCTGGCCGCGGCGCAGCGCCGCCTGATCGCATCCGCCGTCTCCGAGGCGCGCCGAGTCAAGGAAGCGCTGACCGACGCCGAGACCGCGACCTTTCAGCTCGCTGCCAACGTCACCGGTGGCACCGCGATCGCGCGCAAGATCGGCCGTGCCGACCTGGTCGCGTGGGCGCAGCCGCTGCTCGATCGCACCGGCAAGGCGTGCCGCCGCGTGCTCAAGGACGCCGAGCTGACGAAGGATGCCCTCGATGGCGTGATCCTCGTGGGCGGCTCGACCCGCTCTCCCGTCGTCCGCGACTTCGTGGCCGAGCTGTTCGGCAAGACACCGCTCGCGGATCTCGATCCCGAGCAGGTCGTCGCACTCGGTGCTGCAGTCCAGGCAGATGTCCTCGCGGGAGGTCGCACGGACGTCACCCTGCTCGATGTGGTTCCGCTGTCCCTCGGTATCGAGATGATGGGCGGCGTCGTGGAGAAGCTGATCCATCGCAACACGACGATCCCCACCGGCGCGACCCAGACGTTCACGACGTACGCCGACAATCAGACAGGGTTCGACATCCACGTCCTGCAGGGCGAGCGCGAGACCGCCGATGCATGCCGTTCGCTCGCACGGTTCACGCTCAAGGGCGTGCCACCAATGATCGCGGGCATGGGCCGCGTCGAGATCACCTTCCTCGTCGACGCCGACGGCCTGCTCAAGGTCATGGCGAAGGAGTTGACGACCGGCAAGGAAGCCTCGATCGAGGTGAAGCCGAGCTACGGTCTGACGGACGAGGAGGTCGAGCAGATGCTGATCGACTCGTTCGAGTACGCCGAGGAAGACCTCGTCAAGCGCAACCTCGCGGTCGAGCGCATCGAGGCCGACCGGATCCTGTCCGCGACCAAGCAGGCGTTCGTCAGCGACGCCGAGTTGCTCGATGCCGACGTCCGCGCGGCCGGCGAGGAAGCGATGCGCACGCTCGAAGCTGCCGTCGCTGGTGACGACCATCTCGCCATTCGCCATGCGATCGAAGGTCTCGATCTCGCGACCAAGCCGTTCGCCCAGCTCCGGATGAACCGTGCGATCACGGCGCAGTTCCAGGGCGTCGCTCTCGAGGAGGCCGCCCGCAAGGTCGGCGCGTAGCAGTCATGCCGAAGATCACGTTCAAGAATCCGATCGGGCCGCAGTCGCCGGGGCCGCTGACGGTCGAAGTTCGCAAGGGGCTCACGGTCCTCGAGGCGGCCGAGGAGCACGGCGCTCGTGTCGGTCATGCGTGCGGAGGCAACCTCGCGTGCTCGACCTGCCATGTCTACGTCGAGCAGGGCTTCGACTCACTCGACGAGATCTCCGACAAGGAGAACGACATCATGGATCGGGCGTTCGACGTCCGTCCCGAGTCGCGGCTCGGGTGCCAGTGCAAGGTCGGCGATCAGGACCTGGTCGTCGAGATCACGCAGGAGAGCCTCCAGGCCTGGCTCGACGAGAATCCCGACGAGCGCAAGAAGCTCGCGGCCCAGCGCGCCGCGAACGGCTAGACTCATCGAGGTGATGGTTCGCGCTGCGGTCTTGCTCGCTCTGCTCCTCGCGAGCAGCTGCTCGAGCAAGCCAGTCCCGCCACCCGAACGAGACCGCACGCCTGCTCCGGTCGGCGTCGAGCCCGAACCGTGGTCGGACGAGTGGCTCCTGCGCGAGGGGCTGCGCTTCACGGCCGATACGCGCTACCGGCGCGCAGCGCTCGAGCGTTCGCTGACGAACCACGACAACGTGTACTCGCGCGTGCGGCTGGCGTCGTACGGACACGGCACACGCGGCTGGGACATGTTGCCGGTGTGGACGCCACGCTCGCGGCCCGTGACCGCCGACCTCGCGGAACAGCTCCAGCGTGGAGAGATGCCCGAGGTCGCGCGCACTCACCCACCGCTGTGGGACGGAGTCGAACCGACGACGATGCACGGCTGGGTCGAGCTCGGCCGCCGCGTGTTCTTCGAGTTCCCGATGCGGGCCGAGGTGTTCATGGAGCACGGGCTCACGAAGCCGGAGCTCGCCGCCGCCGTCGGAGTCGAACGAACCGCGGCCGGCGATGTGCCGGGTCTCGTGGTGTTCGCCAACGTCGACGGCGAGACCCGCGTCGGGATCACGTGCGCGATCTGCCACTCGACGGTGAAGAACGGAGTCACGGTCGCCGGCTCGGCGCGCCGGAGGTTCGACTACGGCCGCCTTCGCCTCGCGTACTACGCCGATACCGGCGATCGCGTCGACCCTGCGCTTGCGCGGCGGATGGCGGGGTGGGGACCTGGTCGCGCCGACGTCACCGAGGACGACGATGAGGATCCGGTGACGATTCCCGATCTCTGGGGGCTGCGTGCGCAGCGCTGGCTGACCCAGGCGGGGACGATCCGTCACGACAGCCCGCTCGCGCTCGCGATCCGCCAGGAGACGCAGTTGACCGACTCCAATCACGCGCTGATCCGGCCGCCGCGCGCGCTCGCCTGGGCACTCGCGATGTACGTGTACTCGCTTTCGCCACCCCCGTCGGATGCGGTGCCGAGCGCGCTCACCTCGCGTGGGTCGGCAGTGTTCTCCGATCGCTGCGCCGGCTGTCACAGCAACGCGGCGTTTGGCGGCCGCACGATCGCCGCGAGCGCGATCGGGACGAACCCTTCGCTCGCCACCGGACGAGGGCGCGGGACCGGGAGTTATCGCGTGCCGCCGCTCGTGCGCGTCGGCGAGGGCGCGCCGTATCTCCACGACGGATCGGTCGGCTCGCTGGACGAGCTGCTGTCGGCGGCACGCCTCGATCCCGCGTATGTGAAGGGACATCTCGGGCCGGGCCCGATTCCCGGGCACCGTGCAGGCACGGATCTCGCGCCCGCTGATCGAGCCGCTCTGATCGCGTATCTCGGGACGCTGTGAACAGCAACCGTGCGCCGCGGTCGCACGCACGGGCCTCACGCAACCTTGTCCGGAGCCGACGAGCACTCACGGCGCAGATCGCTACGGTCTGGGCATGTACGTCGCACGTTCCGCGAACATCGAGGAGTCGAAGCAGCTACTGATGAAGCTGTGGGCCGACAACCTGCCGGTTGACGGAGGACTCGAGGAGAAGCTGCGGTGGTTCTATTGCGATGGCCCGCACGGCGCAGGACGCGCGTTCGTGTTGAACACCGGCGGCGAGACGGTCGGGTGCGCCGGCGTTGGCGTCCGACGAATGCAGCATCATGGTCGCGAGCTCAAGGCAGCGCTGTTTGCTGACCTCGCGGTCGATCGAGCACATCGCAGCGGGCTGCCGGCGGTGGTGTTGTTGCGACAGGTGCGCAGTGACATCGCGCGTGAGTTCGACGTCGGCTACGGGTTTCCGACCAACAAGGCGATCGCGGTGTATCGACGCGCGGGCTACGCGGAGCTCGGCTCGATGTTCCGCTACGTGCGGGTGTTGCGGAGCGAGCAATATCTGCGGCCGAAGCTGGGGCGCTGGGTCACGCCGCCGGCGGCGATGATCGCTGATCTGGCGCTGGCGGCCGTGGCTCACGCACATCGCCTGCGATCGCGCGGGTTCAGTGTCGTCTGGCCGGAGGCATTCGACGAGCGGTTCGATGCGATGTGGGAACGGCGAGGTCGCGAGTATGCCGTTCAGTGCGAACGCACGTCGGAGTTCCTGCGGTGGCGGTTCGAACGCGACCGCTATCGGATCATGGCGCTCGCCCGTGGCAACGGCGAGCTTGCTGCGTACGCCGTGCTGCGATCCAGGACGACTGACGACGACCCGGTCGTCGACATCATGGATCTGTTCGGCGCCGGCGAGCGCGAGCTGGACGCGATGCTCGCAAGCTTGATCCCTGCGGTACGGGCGATGGGACCCTCGTCGATCGGGTTCCGGTTCCTTGGCAATCGTGGCGTCGTGCGGCTTCTCGCGCAACACGGGTTCGCGAAGCGCAGTGAGCCTCGCGCGGTGGTGGTCACCGGGGAGCTGCGAGACCTCGACTCGTGGTACCTGACCGACCTCGACGAGGACACCTAGTAGCCGGTCCTCAGGTCTTCGCGCCCGGCGGCAGGCTGGTCGGTGCCGAAATCTGCACGTCGTGCTGGACGACTTGATCTCCGCCGCTCACCGTGACGACCGCCTTGAGCACGTACGTTCGGTTCCGCCGTTCGGGGACGGCGCCCCACGCCGGCTGGCTGAGCGCGTAGCTGACCGATAGCTCCAGGCCCGGGGTGATCTTCTGGTCCCACGTCTTGTACATGCCGTCCTCCGACCAGATCGTCGGAGTGCGCGGCGTCAGCGCGCCGATCTTCACACCCTTGTCATCGAACAGCTCGACCTTCTTGACGGTGAGCTGGGTCGCTCGGCCGTCGGCAGGCATCTTGATCGAGAGCTGCATCGAGGTCTGATCGCACGCGCGATCGGCCTTCGCGAACCGCGCCGATTTCGCCTTGGCCTTGATGACAGTGTCGGTCGCCGCTGGCAGCGCGCTGTGGCCGCAGTCGTCGGCGAGCGTCGCCGCGGTCATCTGGACGGTCACCTTCGCGACCTTCTTGGGTGGTGCGGGTGGCGGCGGTGCAGGGGCGGGCGGCTTTGCCTGCGCGATGACGATCGTCGGCTCGGGCGCCGACGCGGACTCCCGGTCCGATCCGGCCTTGGTGCAGGCCACGAGTGCCACGAGTACCCACGCGAGTCGGATGCGCATCATCCAAGGTTACACGCACATCCGGACCCAACGGTCTGATCAGGTGCGGACGTTCGGAGGCAGCATGGCCGGTGCCGCGACATGGACGTCACGCTGGACGGCGCGATCGGCCCCACCGACGGTGATGACGGCTTTCACCACATAGGTCCTGTTCCAGCGCTGGGTGACGTCTCCCCACGCCGGCTGGCTTAGCGCGTAGCTGACCGAGAGCTCCTGGGACTGCGCGACCTGCTGATCCCACGGCCGGTAGGTGCCGTCTTGCGCCCACACGGTCGGCGTTCGCGGCGTCAGCTCGCCGAGCAGCGCGCCCGCGTCGTCATAGAGCTCGACCTTCTTCACCGTGAGCTGGGTCGGGGAAGCGCCCGCAGGCGCGATCACCGAGAGCTGCATCGAGCTCTGATCGCACGCCGCATCCGCTCTCCGGACAGCAGTCCTGGACCTCTGCTCCGATCTTCCTCCGGCGGCGGGGGGGGCCGACACGCCGCCGCAATCGTCGGCAAGGGTCGCGGCGGTCATCGCCACGGTGACCATCGGTACCGGGGCAGGTGGCGGCAGCTTCGCCGCGGGCGGCTGCGCAAACGTCGATTCGGGCGTCGGCGCCTGCACGGTCTCCTGCGTGGGACCGGCCTTCGTGCAGCCAAGGAGGCCGGCGAGTATCCACGCGATTCCTGTGCGCATCCCCTCATCGTAACACGGTGATCCTCGCGTTCAATTCACGTACGGTGGCGCCCATGAAGACATCGCTGCTCGTGATCATCGCATCCCTCGTCCTGTCCGCTGGCCTGGTGCACGCCGACGTCGAGATCCGCAAAGGCGGATCGAGCTGGGCCAAGATCGAGGACGACGGGACGATCCGGATCGGTGGTAGCTCGGTCGGCAAGTTCGAGAGCGACGGCACCGTTCGCAAGGGCGGCAGCTCGGTCGGCAAGGTCGAGTCGGACGGCACGATCCGCAAGGGTGGTAGCTCGGTTGGCAAGATCGAGACCGACGGCACGCTACGCAAGGGCGGCAGCTCGATCGGGAAGATCGAGAGCGGCGGCGACATCCGCAAGGGCGGCTCGAGCTGGGGCTCGGCGTCGGGCTGTTGTGGGAGCCACGGCGGCAAGCGCGCCGTCGCCGCTGTACTGATGTTCTTCTCGGACGCTTTCTAGGTCACCAGGTCAGCACGTGGTGCTGACTCACCGGCTCCGGGCAGAGATCAGTGCCGGAGTACGAGACGGTGAGCAGCACGATGCGGCGATCGAGATCGGCATGCGCCGCGCCGACGAACATCGGATGCCGGCAGAGGTCCTCGCAGGTCGTGCACAGCTTCTTGTCGGGGACCGACCAGCTCGCCGGGGTCGCAATGTCGACGACGAGCGCTCCGCGGGCGTGGATCGTCAACCGGCTCCCGAGCTCGACGACGATGCCTTGCGTGCTCAGGGAGCGCAGGTTGCTGCGTGCGTGCAGCTTCGCGAGCCACCTGTCCGCGGCGTCGATCTTCACGATGAGCGCAGCGGATGGACCGCGATCGTCGTACTGCCCTTCGGACTCGTTCGGCGTGACGACGACGAACCGCTCGAGCTCGCGGTCCTTTCGATCCTTGATCACGAGTGCGAGGTTTGGATTACCGCGGCCGCCGTCACCGTCGACGACCGCGTAGACCACGCTCGCACCGTCCGCGGTGATCGCGGGTAGCCCGGATCCGGTGAGCTGCAAGCTCTCGAACCGGACCTCCGGTGGTGTGGTCGATGGTGCGGAGTGTGACGTCGTCGTATGTGACGGCGGGCTGATCGCCGGCGTTCCACCGCACGCAGCGAGGAGGACGAGCGCCGCGGCGCGCACGGTTACTCGACGAGCTTGAGGTGGTTGCCTGTCCGCTTGCGCGGCTCGTCGTCTTTGACGGTCTGTGGTCCCGCAGGTGGGAGCGTCGACTGGGCCGTCGCATCTCCGCCGCCGGTCAGGACGTCCTCGGGGACATCCTCGGGCCACACCGTGCCGCGCTGCTCGCCTTCGACCATCGCCGCGTAAACGGCGGTCCACGGCAGGATGCAGCGGAACGGCTGGCCAGCAAACGTCAGCGTTCCGGCAATGGCGTCGTCGTCGACCGTCAGGTCGCCGATCGCGGGTGACAGGTTGAAGCCGAAGCGAAGGACGAGGCTCGGATCCGCGCGGAACCGCGGTGGGACCGAGACCTCGGTGCGACGTGCGTCGACATGCACGAGCACGGGACCGCGCGTGAGTAGTTGCTCGAGGGTGCGGCGCTTGTCGGGAGCGCTCGCGTCGTCATCGTCCTTGAGCGCATCGATCGACGGGACCTCGCTCGGTGCCTTGCCGACCAGCTTGTAGAACTCGTCCGCGTCCATCAGGCCAGCATCGACGGCATCGCGCAGGATGCCCTCGGGACGATCGCCCGCGGCCGCGGTGACTCGCTCGACCGTACGCTCGCAGCGCGCTGCATGGCGCAGCACGGCGCCGTGGGCGGCGAGAGCGCTGTGGCTACCATCGCGCCACTTCGCGAGTGCGCGCTCGACATCCACCAGCGAGGTCGAAACGCGGTGCTCGATCAACGCGGTCACCACCGCCTGCAGGCGTGCCAGAGTCTTGGGGTCGCGCTCGAGCATGAGCTGCTGACTTAGTACGAGGTTCCGCGGGCGTAAAGCCCCGAATGTGCTTCTTGGGATTTGGCTCAGGTCTCGACGAGGTCAGCGAGCAGCTGCACCACGCGCTCGGGCACGGGAATCGCGACGAACTTTGCGAGGTCGACGACGGCACAGATGACGAGGCCCTCCGCCGACAGCGCACGCTCCCGCGCGTCGTCGGGCGCCCGTGACACACGATAGCGAAATGTGATCGACTTCGCTCCGAGCTTTGCCACTGTGACTTCGATCTCCGCGGTGTCTCCAAACCGCAGCGGGCCTTTGAACTCGCACTCTGCGCGCACCGCGGGGAACCCGATGCGATCGCGATCGATGAGCTCCGAGTACGCCCGCGGGCCGATTCGCGCACGCCATAATTCTTCGAAGGCCAGGTGGAACAGGTGAAAGAACCGCGGGTAATACATGATTCCCGCGTGATCGACGTCCGCGAACCGGACAGGCGTCGAGTATGTGAAGCTCATGCGGTCACCGGCGGCAGCACGATCCTGACGCCGCATGCGGCAGGGACACCGGGGCAGGGCGGCGCGAGCTTCTCGAGCTCGATCGCGACCTGCGCGTGCGGATACAGTTCCTGGATCTTCGCACCGATCGAGCCAGCGAGTGCCTCGAGCAACTTGAAGGTCGACTTCGTGCCGATGGTGACGACGATCTCCGAGACTTTCCAGTAGTCCACGGTGTCGACGATCTTGTCGGACGCGGCGGCGGCCTTGAGCGGCAGCTCGAGGGTCAGGTTGACTCGAAACCGGCGCGTGCCCCGGCGTTCGGCCGCGGTGTAGCCATGGTTCCCCTCGAACTCGAGACCGCGGACAAAGACGCTGTCGATCACGCGGGCAGGCTACTACAATCCACGAATGGCCAATCCGCCAGGTGTGGCACTCGCTGTCGTCGCGGCCTTTGTGGTGGGGTGCGGCGGCGGAACGACGAAGCCGACGACCGGGCAGCTCTCCAACTCGACCACGAGCGCGAAGGGGCAACCGTCATCGACCGCACTGTTCACGATCAATGTCGATTCGCTCGGTCCGATTACTGGCAAGACGCCTGCGAACCTCACCGCGCTCCGCGCGCTCCTCGGCAGAGACGGCTACGAGGTCAAGCCGGTCAACAACAGCGGCGTCGAGTACCACGTGTTCCTCAAGGACGAGCTCCTCTTCTATGTGATCCCGAATGACGACGGGACGCTGTTCAACGTGCACGTCGTCAGCGGCAAGGTCGAGATCGCGCAGCATCCACAGTGGAAGATCGCTGCGCCCTTCGTGGGTGACGACGTGCTGACGCACTGCGAGTGCTGGGGCGCGCATCCGGTCTGCTTCAAGAAAGGGGATCACGTCGCGGTCGCGTTCAAGCGCGCGTGCGATGGGCTCGACGACGAGCGCATGCGAAAGGTGCTCACCGGAGTTACCCTGCAGCGTGCCATCTGGAGTCCGACACCGTTCGGCTTCGACGACGAGAGCGGCACGCCCGATCCATGCGGCGGTAGCCTGACCACGCCGGGCAGTGTGATCCCGGCTGGCGCCGATCCGTGCGCCGGCCCGTAGCTCCTTTGCCCCCACCAGGGGGGCCTTCGGGCTGAGGTGGCCAAAACTAACCCCAGAGTTCGGCTGTGTTGATCCGGCGTTGGCGTAAGCGTAGGCGTCGGCGTAGGCGGCTCATGCGATCATCTTCGTCAGCATCGAGACGATGCGGACCAGCAACGTGTGGCCGTCGGG
>JACCQV010000975.1 GCA_013813945.1 Deltaproteobacteria bacterium
CCGCAAACGCGCAGTGCACGGGCGGTCCGGCCGCCGGCACCTGCCTCGATGGTGGCGTCGCACGCCCGACCGTGGCTCCTGCGATCGGCGATCTGGTGATCACGGAGGTGATGCCCAACCCGAGCGCCGTCTCCGACACCACAGGCGAATGGTTCGAAGTGCTCGTCACGCGTGACGTCGACCTCAATGGCGTCGGCCTCGACCGGGCCGGTGACACCTCGGGCCCGGTGATCGTCTCGCAGCCGAGCTGCGTGCGAGTGACGTCGGGCTCACGCCTCGTGTTCGCGAAGTCTGCCGACGGCGTCATGAACGGCGGACTCCCTCCGATCACGGCGACGTTCTCGTTCTCGCTGATCGATGGCACGGTCGCCGTGCCCGGCGACGTCCAGCTCGTGATGGGCACGACCATCCTCGATTCGATCACGTGGACGAGCAGCACGACCGGAGCCTCGCATCAGAGCGATCCCGATTTCGAGACGGTGACCGACAACGATCTGGTCGCAAACCGCTGCACCGCGACGGTCGCCTACGGTGCCGGCGATCTCGGCACGCCTGGCCTCGCGAACACGCAGTGCGCTGCCCTGCCACCGCCGGGGATGTGCGATGACGGCGGCACGATCCGACCACTCATCAAGCCGCTGCCGACCCAGCTGGTGATCACCGAGCTCCTCGCAAACCCCGCCAACGTCGTGAACTTCACCGATGCGCAGCGCGAGTGGTTCGAGATCCAGAACACCGGCGTCACGGCGTTCGATCTCAACGAGCTCGAGCTGGCGCGCACCGGCGCGAACGGCAACGTGATCCAGTCCGCTCTCTGCAAGTCCGTCGAGGCGGGCGGCTTCGCCCTGTTCGCGCGCTCCGCCGATCCCGACGTCAACGCGATGCTGCCGACAGTCGATGCGACGTTCACGTTCGCCCTCGTCGACACGACCGGCAACATCGAGGTGCGCGACGGCGCGACGATCCTCGATGTGATCACCTATCCATCGGTGACGTCGGCCACCGCGAAGCAGCTCGATCCGGACAGCGCGACCGTGATCGGCAACGACACGGCAACGAACTTCTGTAACGCAACGGCGCCGTACGGCGACGCGTCGAACACCGGCACACCGCGCGCGGCCAACGCGCAGTGTCCATGATCTAGCTCCCCACCGACTACCATCGGATCCCGACACACCGCCGGCGGCGGGTCACCAGCAGCAGCGCGGCCAGCGGGAGCAGCAGCGCCGAGCCGCCGGTCCCGGTCGCGCACGCGTAGAAGCTCGTCTGCACGTAGTTGTCGTCGTCGACTCCCACGAGCGGACGGGCGTCGATTGCTGGCGTTGCATCGACACCTGCATCATCGAGACTGGCATCCACGGGCGCGTCGACCAGTGGCGCGTCCGTCACCAGCGCGTCCGCCACTGCCGCGTCGGTCACCGGCGCATCGATCGGCGCATCCGGCGGCGCATTCACCGGTGCATCGATCGGCGCATCCACCGGCGCATCCGGCGGACCCTCCACCGGCGCATCGATCGGCGCATCCACCGGCGCATCCGGCGGACCCTCGATCACAGCATCGATCGGCCCATCCACACCAGCATCCGGCGGACCCTCGACCGGCGCATCATCCAGGGGCCCCGTGGCATCGAGCTCGAGCTGCGCATCCAGGGCCAGCGCGAGCGCACCGCTCCGCTCCGACACGCCCATCGGGCTGCACGCACACACGAGGACCAGGAGCCACCGCACCCCTCAGTCAACCGCGGGGACCCTCGCACCGCAAGCGAGTTCGCCGATCGTGCGATCGCTTGTCGCCGATACGGTCCTCTGGCCAAAGACCTTCCCCCCGGCGAGGAGGATCAGCCGGGCGCGTCGGGCACGGCGGCAATGGGTAGCTGGACGACCTCGGATGGATCGCGCATGACACCGGAGCGGAAGTGGCGCCGCAGGCGCGCGGCGAGTGCTTCGATCACTGCCTCGCCGAGGAGCTCGGAGGTCTGCGAGCGATGGACCTTCCAGCGCTGCGCGAGGGCCGGGAGCTCGGCGATCCCGGGCGGCATCGCGAGGCGCGGATCCACGATCGCGAGAGCTCCGGGCAGTGCGAACAGCGTCGCGAGGCCGCGCGGCCGCTGACCCGCTGCCTCGGCAGCGAGCACGGTGGAGATCAGCGGGGACTTGGCGCCGGGCTCGCGGAGGTTGAGCTCGGCGAGACAGAACAGAGCATTGAGGTGGACGAGGAAGGCGCCGACGGCGCGAACGTCGCCTTCATCCGGCGCGCGCTCGAGCATCTGCTCGTAGGCAGCGGCGAGGCGCGCCGGCCCGGTGACCTGATGGTGCGGTGCGGCGTCGGGAACGAGGCGATAGGCGATCGCGCGCGCGAGCTCGGCATCGCGGAGGAGGAAGACGGCGTCTTCCCAGTGAAGAGGCGGAGCACCGGGGTGGGCGTCCAGCAGCTGGGTGAGCGGCGTGCGACGAAGCAGCGTCGCGATGACCGGAGCGGTGTCGGGGACAGCGAGCAGCTCGTCGAAGTCGACCACCGTGACGTCCTCGCGGACGCGGCGCATGCCCTTCCACGCGGTGAGCCGGGACGGCGGCCTCTGACCCTGGAAGCGCGCTCGACCAGTCCACCAGGAGACCGTGATGTCGCGGCGAGTGAGGAACATCAGCTTGTGCAGGAGCGCGTGGCGCGCCATCACACGCGTGCGGTTTCTCGTGAGCGGCTGGCTGACCATCGCGAGCGAGGTGTCGATGATCTTGCGGCGCTGGCGGTCGCTGACCGACCACTGATCGGCGCGCGGGTGGACGAGGAACAGCGCATTGTGGAGGCCGGCGGCCAGCGCTAGCTCGTCGGCCTCGAGGAGGAACGCGGGTGGGCGACAGACGAGCGTCGAGAGGACGGCGACGCGCGCTTCGTCGACATCGACGGTCTCGACCGAAGCGTCGTTGAGCTCGCGATCCCAGCGATCGAGCTCGGGCAGCGGGATCGGAGCGCCGACATGGAGCTCGCCACCGGCGACCAGCGGCTTGACGAAGTTCGTCAGGAAGTCTTTGACGTGGAGCTTGGCCACGGCGGTTACTTGCCCGGAGGCAGCTGCTTGCGGTCGGGCGCGTCGGGATACCCCCAGAGCGCGAAGCGTCCGACGGAGTCGTTGACGACCTCGGCGTCGGCGGGTGCCGCGGCGGCGTAGTCGATCGATTCGGCCTGATCGACTTCCATCTTCGCGAGCGAGCGGCGCTCCAGGGTGGCGAACGAGCCCTCGCTGACCTGGAACGGCCGACCTTCCGTGGTGAACACCGTCACGATGCCGGCAGTGTGGCCGAGCGCTCGCGCGAGGACCTCGGGGGTGACGCGCGGAACCACATCCATACCGAGCGGGACGAGCAGTCCCGGTGTGAGCTCACAGAGCAGCTGGCCGAGCGGGATGACGTCCAGGTTTTCGGAGCCGATCACGAGGATGCCGCGATCGGTGGCAGCGACGCGATGACCGCGGAGGCTAACCGGCGGCAGGGCGAACAAGATCCGCTTGAGGCGCGGCCCGTGATCGAGCGGGATCAGGGTGGCGACCACGCGGCGCGGCGGGCCCATGGAGGTTGCGAGTTTGAGCTCGACCCCGATCGGTTCGGGAGGCGCGCCAGCGTGCTGCGCAGGATCGCGAGGGCGATCCATCTCGAGGTCGACGCGCGTGAGATCGGCGATGTCGCTGAGTGCGAGCGGCCCGGGTAGAACGTCGACGCGATCGTTTGGCCAGAACACGTGGAACGTGTCGGCAGGGAACACCGACGTGCACGACGCGAGATCGATCGGGTGCTCGTATCCGACGGCAACGGCCGCGGTCGCACCGGCCGGCTTGAACACGTCGATACCGGGCGTGCCGAGGAAGAGCGCGAGGATTCGCTCGGGAAGCGAGTGCACTCGGAGCAGCATGTAGCCGCGCTCGCGCGATTGATCTTCGAACGCGCTGGTCGTGCCGGGCGTGAACAAGCCGGCATGTGCCTCGACGCGGTTGCGCCAGAGATAGCGGATGATTCCCTCGGACAGGCCGCGTGCGATCGCGATGTAGAGATCGCCGCGATCATCACCGTCG
The DNA here is from genome assembly GCA_013813945.1 of Deltaproteobacteria bacterium. Classification (GTDB taxonomy): domain Bacteria; phylum Myxococcota_A; class Polyangia; order Haliangiales; family Haliangiaceae; genus JABFXX01. The sequence continues at coordinate 4,065 of JACCQV010000975.1, forward strand.
AGGTTCTCGCGGCCCGGCAGCTTCCGGATCGAGAGCCGGAACAACAGGGTCTGGAACGGCAGGTCGCCCTCGCGAATGTAGCCCTGCGCGAACTCGTCACCGTGGACCATGAAGTCCGTCGACGCAGGCATCGCACCGATGTCGACGGCGTCGTAGCCGTACGGCGAGCGGTCATCGCGGTACTTGACGTAGTGCTTCGCGGTGCCCGTGTACACGGCGCCACCCACGAGACGGCACAGGCGCGCGGCGCGATCGGCGGCGTACGAGGAGACCGCGGGAATCTGGACGACAATCTCGCGCCCGCCGAGCGCGGTCTTGCACTTCATGATCGTCAGGTTCGCGAGCAGCTCGTCGAGCGACGCCTCGGACGAGTAGAGCCGGAACCACGAGACCGCGCCCTCGAGGGTCGCAAACGTCATCACCGCATAGCGGCCGAGCAAGATGCCGCGCGGATCGGGCGCGACGCCCGGGGTGAAGAACCGCGTCTGGCCTTGTGCGACGTGCTCGAGTGCCACGTCGAGAACGTAGCATGCCTGGCTAGTTCGTTCCTTCGGGCGGCAGTGTCGCCTGGAGCTGGACGTCGACGCGACGATCCTGCTTCCACGTCGACTCGTCGCTTCCGGTCGCATCGAGCGCGCCGCGAGTGGTGACCGCGAGCTGCGGCGCGCCGACGCCGAGCCGTGCGAGATACTGGTGCACCGAGTGCGCGCGACGCGATCCGAGACCGAGGTTGTACTCCTCGGTGCCTCGCGGGTCAGCACGCCCGATCAGCGAGACGGTCTTGCCCTTGAGCGGACCTGTCATGAGGCACGTCGCGATCTGATCCAGGATCTGGCGATCATCCTCGGTCAGCTTGTCCTCGTCGGTCTCGAACGTCGGGCTCGCCTTGGTGACGACCTTGATTCCGCATGCCGCGAGGATGTCGGGCGAGATCGCGAGGCTCGGCGTCACGGCCGTATCCTGCTCGATCGAGGGCGCCGCCTTCTTCGCAGCGGCGGAGGGGCCAGGCTTGGGATCCGTGGGGACCGTCTTCGCCTTGGCCTTGTCTTTGCTGCACGCACCGCCGGCAAACGCCGCCGCGAGGACGAGGACAACAGGGATGGTCTTCATGCGGCGGATCCTGCCACATTCGCCGTATCGTGGCGGTCATGGAGAGATCCACATCACGGTTTGGCCGGATCGCGCTCGCTGTGCTGCTCGCGAGCTGTGGCGGCAAGGACGACGGAGCGACGAAGGGCAAGGATGACGCCACCGTCGGGCCGCAGGTAGCTCCACTGGCCGTGCCGACGAGTGGCGTCGATCAGATCAAGCGTATGAACTTCGTTTATGGCGATGGCTATCCGGCGTTCGACAAGGCCACCGACGCCTACAAGAAGAAGGAGCTCGATGAGGCACGCAAGCTCGCGGAGCTCTCGATCGCCAAGGATCCGATGCACCTCGATGCGCACTACTTGCTCGCGCGCGTCCTCGGTCAGGCGGGCGAACATGCAGCGGCGGTCGATCATCTCGTCACGGCACTCGCCGGTGACTACTGGCGCTACGGTCCGGGCCTCGCGAAGGACACCGAGCTAGGCGAGTTCATGTCGACGCCTCATGGGCAATCGATCGCCACCCTGGCGGGCAAGCTCCGCGACGACTACGCGAAGCGGATCGCGAGCGGCCTCTGGGTAATCGGACGGCGCAGCTCGTTCAAGTGGCCCAAGGATCCGGGCGTGCAGCCGGCGACCAGCCGCGGCGAGCTCTACGCGTTCGATCGTGACTCTCGGCGCTACTTTCGCCTCACGCACACCGACCACAAGGTGGCCGCGTACGTGCGCGCAGCATCCGGCGCGGAGATCGCGATCCTCGGCTTCGACAAGGTCAACCGTCCCAAGCTCGATCTTCCCTCGACGTTCGCGGCTGTCTGGGTCCAGGTGATCGAGACCAAGGAGTGGCAGCCGGTGGGCAAGAAGGTCGCGCTCGGCGCGGCGCGCGAGGTCAGCGTCGGCTACGGCGCCAATGATCAGCTGATCGTCACCGTCGACGGCGTGACCTCCGCGGTCGACCAGGCGAGCGGCAAGCTGAGCAAGGTCGAGACGCCTCCACCCGTCCCGCGCGCCGTGCTCACGATCGATGATGGTCGCCTCGTCCGCGCGGCGGACGGAATCATGGCGGCGTGGAGTGGCGAGCCAGCGACCGCGACGAGCCTGAAGGCAGGAGCAGGTGCGACGATCGCGATCCCCGAGTCGGGGGCGGCAGCGCAAGCATCGATCGCCGTGGCTCCGGGTGGCGCGCGCGTCGTATTCGCGACGGCGGTGGATCCGTGCGCAAAGACGACTGCACCCTCGCTGTACATCGCCGATGCGAAGACCGGCGTCACGCGGCACGTGCTGACTGCGCGCAGCCGGTTCGGCACGCGCTGGCTCGACGCGAACCTCGTCGCCTACGAGGACGGCGAAGGTGGAGTCCGCGTGTGGAACGCGGTGACCTCGCGCGAGGAGGTCAAGCTCGACAACAAACCAGGCATCGCGCTCGATGTGCTGTCGCTGTCATCGGCGCCGAGCTGCAAGCAGACCCCGGTCGTCGTGGATCCGGTAGGTGCAGGGTCCGCCGACGAGCCGCCACTCCCACCCGAGGAGCCGGCGTCCGGCCCCGTCACGCAACCGAACTAACCCCAGAGTTCGGCTGTGTTGATCCGGCGTTGGCGTAAGCGTAGGCGTCGGCGTAGGCGGCTCATGCGATCATCTTCGTCAGCATCGAGACGATGCGGACCAGCAACGTGTGGCCGTCGGG
>JACCQV010000976.1 GCA_013813945.1 Deltaproteobacteria bacterium
ACGCGCCGCGACGAGCTCGTGTGGCTCGAGCTCTCGGTGCCCAAGGCCGGCATCGTCCGGCTTCACACGCTGTCGCGAGCTGGCGTTCGCCAGTCGTTCGACGCACTCGGCAAGAATCTCGGGGAGCAGATCAACCAGGTGCTCGGCGCCTGGCTCACCGCGCGTGGCCTCGGTGCGTTGCCGCAGCGATTCGAGGCGGTTACCGGCGAGGAGGTGCTCGCCGTCATGCGGGTGATCGCACCCGTGCTCGTCGAGAATGCGCGTGCGCGAACGCTGCCGACGTCCACTGCGTCCACCTGGTCACTGACCGTCACGATCGACGAAGCGATCGATGACCCCGATGACGACGATGCGGACCATGACTCCGACGATGACGACGATGCGGGTGCCGACGCGGAGCTCACCGCGGCCCCGAAGCCGGCACGTACGAATATCGCGCGGCCGATCGCAAATCGCCTCCCTGCGGCGCTCAAGCTTCCGGCGTTGCGCCTGCTCCAGCTCGCACTGCGCGAGGAGATCGAGGACTTGATCCTCGCGGTGTCCCCGGATCAACCGCAAGCACTGTTCGCAACGTTTCGTGCCGGGGCCGCGAACGGACCGGACTTCACGCTCCTGCGCCGGGTGATCGCAGCGGCGCCGTGCTGGGCAACTCCATATGCGGAGCTGGTTCGCGCCGAGCACACCGACGAGGATCCGGACGTCAAGCCGGTCACCCCGACCGAGCTGGAGTCGGTCGCCGGCGCGGGAATCGCGGCGCTGTGCCGGCCGGCGCACCTCGACGTGATCGAGACCGTAGCGGAGCTGCTCGACAATTCGGGGCTCGTCGACGAGGGTGTCCGCCTGCTCGAGCGTGCGCTGGTCACTCATGCCGACGAGTCGCGCGCGCACATCGCGCTGCTGGACCTTCTGCGAGAGACCGACCGCGAGGGAGCGTGGCTCGCGCAAGCCTTCCGCAGTGGGCGCGTCCACGGCTGTCCGATGGAGCCGTCGCTGCCGTGGTACCCGGATCAGATCCAGATCGATCTGTTCGTCGCGGACGCGCTGATGCGCGTCGGTCGGCTCGACGAGGCGATCGCGCTGCGCGGCAACCGCCTCGAGGGGCGGGAGGCCGCCTGGCCCCGGCATACGCGAATCCTCGGCACCTGGAAGAAGGACCCGCGATTCGTTGCCTGGTGCTACGGCCGCGAGGGGTACTTCCGCGGCGATCCAGCGCGCACGGTCGAGGGCTTTGGCCGGATCGAGCCGGATGACGACATCGACGTCGCCGTGTTTCTCGATGCGTTGATCGCGATGGGGCGTGAGGACGAGGTGGTGCTCGCCTGGGCGCAGTACGGCCTCGGTGACGACAACTGCGGTCCGGCCGCGCGGCTCGCTGCGGCGCGGGCGTTGATGTCGGCCGGCGAGTGGCGACGCGGCCTCGACGAGATGTGGCGGGTGGAGCTGACGGAGCCCGGTCGAGACGAGCACGTGGCGATCGCGCGCTGCGGGCTGCTGCTGTCGGGCATGCCGCTCGACATCGCGGAGCTCGCGCTCGGCGAGCGCGTCGCGATCGGGGCGAGCTCGCTCGCACGGCGAATGGCGCGTGACATCGCGGACTTCGTGCCGGGCGCACACAAGAGCTCCGTGATCTCTCGTGCCCTCGGAAAGCCAACGAACGTCACGTTCGATCCGAGCACGCTCGGTGGGTTCGCGGCGGACACGCGCAGCCGGCGTGCGATCGACAAGCTGTTTGCAGAGCTCGGCTCCCTCGAGCGCAACGACAAGAGCCCGTTTGCCGAAGCGGACCTGATCGCGCGCGCTGACAAGCTGGTCAATCGCTGGCTCGAGGTCGTGTTCACCGAGGCCTCCGAGGAGGATCCTGCTGCGCTCGCGCAAGCCGCAGCGTACGCGGCCGCACAGGCCCTCGGCCGCTACCTCGCCGCGACGACCCAGCCCGCCAACCCGATGGCCGGTGCACTGCGCACCGTGGCAAGCGAGGCGCTCGCGCTGGTCCGCAAGCACCGAACCGTCCTCGGCGACCGCGAGGCACGCTCGCTGCTGGCCGCGATCGATCCGATCTTGCGCCGGGTCGATCGCTGGATCGGAAGCACGTGGCTCTCGACCGTCGAACGCAGCTGCGCGATCGACGAACGCTCCGGTGGAGACGTCGCCGGGTTCGCGCGGGACGCCGCGACCGTCGCCGCGCGCATCCTTGGACCCGAAGAGTCCGCCGTCCTCGCCGCATCGATCGCGCGCCTTCACCGAGAGCGCCCCGATCGCTGGGCGGCGGCGGTGACCGCACAGGCATCGCAGCTCGCGCTGCATACCGGATACCTCGGTGCAGAGGAGTGGGCAGATGCAACCGTCGCGCAGCTCGCGTCCCGGGAGATCGACGTCGACGACGCGATCGATACGTTGCACACCGCGTGTTATCTCGTCGAGGGCGTCAGCGCGGGACCCAGCATCCATGCGGCGCGCGTGTTGCTCGACGCCGGTCGCGGCCCGGGAGCGCTCGCGGTGCTGACAGCCGGCCTCGGTGCGGCGACACCGGAGTGGCGCGATCGACAGCTGGCCTCGCTCGCGGACGGCTGGGGCCGGATCAAGGTCGATATCCCGCTCGCCTTCGACAAGGTCGCGGCGGCGATGTACGAAGCCCTGCAGAAAGGTGAACCGGCGCGCGCGGAGAAGCTCGGGCGCTGGGCCGTCGCGATCGACCCAGGCAATGGTGAAGCGCATCGCAACCTCGGTCTCGCACTCGCGCAGCAGGGCAAGATCGCGGATGCGCTCGTTCATCTCACGCGCGGGACACGCGACCAGGCGACGCAGATCCTGTCCGGTGTTCTGTATCAGACAGGCAAGCTCGCCGAGGCGATGGCAGTGCTCGATTACGCGAGCCGCTGGTACGTGCGCGCCGACCAGTGGCTGACGTACGGCGGCATTGCATATGCCGCGATGGACAACCCGCGCACCGTGAAGGCGTACGCGCTCGCCTATCAACTCGATCCCGATGCATTCGATGCGACGCAGCTCAACGCATATGCAGGCGTGCTCGACGAGGTCGGCGACTACGCGACCTGCGAGAAGATCGCGAACGACATGCTCCGCGTCGCGGGCGACGATGTGATGTGGAAGACCAACGCGTGGAATCACCTCGCGTGCGCGTACATCGGGCAGGCGCGCTACCTCGAGGCAGAGAAGGCCGCACAGGATGCGGTGACCTACAATCCGCTCCCCGACAACACCGCCGGGTTCGCCACCACGCTGGAGCGGGCGCGGAGCAAGACCAAGACCACTCCGACGCCGGGGGCGGTCACCAAACCGCGCGAGCCCGTGTTCGTGCTGCTCGAGGCCGGAGACTTTGCGACGGCCTCGGTTCTCGTCGCGGAGCGCAACTGGCGCGTTCGCCGCGCGGCGCTCGAGGCGACGCGGTTCCGCTTCACCTCGGAGAATCATCTCGCCGTGACGCCGCGCGCGCTCGCCGCGGCAACCGCTGCGCTCGTCGACACGGTCGGCCTCACCGAGCGCGAGCCGATGCTCGTCCGGGCGCTCGCGATGCAGATTCGCGAGCAGGCGTACTTCGCGCGCGATCCGGTTCCCGGCCTCGGCGATCGCATGACCCGCGATGCGTTCTACCTCGAGTTCCGCGCGCGCGGCGGTGTCGTGCTCGGCGAGCCCACAGTGCAGCCGCCCGCGTTCAAGGATCGCGTGGTGGTCCAGGGCGGCAAGATCGAGCGCGTCAGCGACTACGTCTCGTTGTTGCGCGACCTCGCTGCGCTGCCACCGGCCGAGGCGCTCGCACAGTTCGACCTCGACGAGCCCGGCTATCTCGAGGTCGCGAGTGCGTGGGCGATCGCGATGGACCTCGATCCATCGATCGCGACGTCGATCTGCGCTGGCCTCGCGAAGCGGTGACTAACCCCAGAGTTCGGCTGTGTTGATCCGGCGTTGGCGTAAGCGTAGGCGTCGGCGTAGGCGGCTCATGCGATCATCTTCGTCAGCATCGAGACGATGCGGACCAGCAACGTGTGGCCGTCGGG
>JACCQV010000977.1 GCA_013813945.1 Deltaproteobacteria bacterium
CCCGACGGCCACACGTTGCTGGTCCGCATCGTCTCGATGCTGACGAAGATGATCGCATGAGCCGCCTACGCCGACGCCTACGCTTACGCCAACGCCGGATCAACACAGCCGAACTCTGGGGTTAGTAACGGGATCACCGGGTGGCGACGTACCTAACGGTGTTCGTGCCGATTTTTCTCAGGGGACACTCGAGCCAGTTTACCAGCGGACCTGAGCCTGGAGCTTGATCACGTTGGCGTCCGGCATCGTCTCGAGGGGGACCTGGCCGGAGCGCAGCTGGATCTTGTCGCCGTACCAGTAATGCGAGTACATCAGGAAGAGCTCGCCCCAGGTGTCGAGCGGGAACGTCACGCGCGGGGACAGGACGCGGAAGCTGTTCTCGGAATCGTAGACGTCGAGGATGACGCGATCGAAGCGCGCCGAGACCCGGAGCTGGGGCAGCAGCGCGTAGCTCGGCTCGACGCCCCACTTGAGGTAGAGGCGGCGGTCGCGGTTGATCATGGGATCCATCTCGTCGCGCTGCTCGGAGCGAACCCACGACGCCATGCCGAAGGCGCGCACGCCGATCTGCTCGGTGACCTTCATCGGAGCATCGACGGCGAGGGTGTACATGCGGCCCGTGCCGTCGTCGGACGAGTCGGTGCCCAGGAAGTTCTCGGTGATGCCACGCCCGCCGGTGGAGTGCATGACCTCGAGTGCGGGTGCGAGGTAGAGGACCTTGTCCATCTTGTAGAACGAGAAGGCACCGTAGATGTGGCCGCGCTCGCCCCCGAGCTTGACCTTGGCGTCGGCGCCGGCGACGTACATCGTGCCGTCCTGGATCGGCGAGAGCTGGCGGCGATCGCGGGTCCACGAGCGCAGCGCATACGCGCCGATTGTCACGGAGTCGGTGACCGGGTAGCTGCCGGCGAGGTGCGCGATCGGGGTCATCCCGAGGTTCTGCTGGAGCTCGGCCTGGTGGATGCCGATGCCGGTCTGGATGCGGCCACCGCCCGGCAGCTTGTACGCGACCTTGACGCCACCCTGGTGCGTGCGGCCGAACACGTAGGTGTCGTACGGCTCGATGTAGCCGAACCGATCCCAGAACACGCCGAGCTGGACCGACAGCGGCTCGTGATCGAGAAACTTCTCCGCCGTGACGCTCGCCTGGGCGATGCCCAGCTGGTTCTCGAGCTTGGCCGACGCGTAGTCGGAGTACAGCGAGGCGAACAGGCCGAACTCGGCCTTGTAGTTCCCCTTGTGCGCGCTGAAGAACAGCTCGGACCAGTCAGGCTCGTAGAGGCGGGTGTACGCGAAGCCCGAGAGGTAGTAGTCGTTGTCGACGAGGTATGGCTCGCGCGGCGTGCCCTGGGTCGCGAGCGGCATGCGGGCGTAGCCATGAAGCTCGAACCGCACACCTGCAGCCTCGACGGAGGCGGGACCGGGCGCGGTCTTCTCGACGCGAATCGTATCGTCCGTCGTGATCGGCTCGATGGCCGCGGTGGCTCTCGGATTCTCGGCCGGCACGGCATCCTCTGGCTGCGTCTCCTCGGGCGTGACCGTGTCGTCGGTCGGAAACGCGGGCGTGCTCTCGGCGTGCGCCAGCGAAGCGCCGAGCAGCAGGAGGACGATCGAGGCTCGGATCATGACTACCTCACGGCCGCGAGCTTGGACGCGCACGCGGGGATCTCCGACGCGGACAGAAAGCCGGAGTCGACGAGCAGCAGCTTGACGGTGTCGGGGGTGATCACCTCGACGCGCACGGCAGCGACAGGCACGTCGCGGCCGCCCATCGCGATGGTCGCGGATCCCTTGTCGGCATCACCGGTGAGGAGCTGCTTGGCGACGTCCGCGGCAGTCCTTGCGAGCGGCTCGATGTCCTTTAGGACCTCGATGGTCTGCTTGCCCTGGCACACGAAGTCGACGTTCGCAGCGTCGGCATCGGCGCCGGCGATGAAGACCTTGGTCAGGCCGACGGCTTGCGTCGCCTGCACAGCGCCACGCGCCATGCCGGAGTTGTTCGCGAGGATCGCGTCGATCTTGCCGCCACTGCGGGTCAGTGCATCCTCGACGGTGCGCAGGGCCTGCTCGGGTGACCACGCGCTGTGGTTGTGCTTCATCACGATCTCGACATCACCCTGCGCGATATACGGTGCCAGGGTGTGCTCGTAGCCGCGCGTGATCTCCGCAGCGACGGAGTGGCCGGCCTGCCCGGAGAGGAGGATGTACTTGCCCTTGCCGCCGGTCGCCGCGAGCGCGGCCTCCGCCTGGAGCACGCCGACGCGGTAGCTGTCGTGCGAGACGTAGTAGTCGAGATCGGGCGAGATGATCGCGCGGTCGTAGGCGATGACCTTTGCGCCGTGGTCGTGCGCGAGCTTCACGTACGCAGATGCCGCCTGGCTGTCGGTCGGCTGGATGACCAGGACCTTCGCGCCCTGGGTGAGGACGTCCTCGACCTGAGCGATCTGCTTCGCGTTGTCGTTGTCGGCCGCGAGCGTCACGACGCGGATGTCGAGCTCCTTGGCGCGCTGCTCGAAGTACTTGAGGTCCTTCTGGTAGCGCTCCTCCTGGAGCGTCGACAACAGAAAAGCCACCTGGGGCGCTTCCTTGGCCTTGCAACCGGCAGAGCCGATCAGGAGTGCGAGCAGAACAGCGGAGGTCGAGCGAATCACGAGCGCCTGCCTTTCGAGAGAACGTCGATCAGTACGGCGGCGAGGAGAATCGCGCCCGTGCAGATCAGCTGCCAGTTGGAGTCGATGCGGAGATGGTTCATGCCGTTCGCGAGCGTCGCGAACACGAGCGTGCCGAGAACGGTGCCGACCACCGAGCCGCGACCGCCGGCGAGGGAAGTTCCACCGATCACGACCGCGGTGACGGCATCGAGCTCGAGGAGCTGGCCCTGGCTACCCGGAGTCACACCGTTGACGCGCGCGGCGAGGAGCACGCCCGCGATCGCGGTGAGCACGCCGACGATCACGTAGACGCCCATCGTCGTCCGCTTGACGTCGATGCCGGAAAGCCGCGCTGCCTCCGGGTTGCCGCCGATCGCGTAGAGATGCCGGCCAAACCGCGTGCGCTTGGTGACGAACACGCCCCACAGTGCAACGGCTGCCGCGACGATCACCGGCACCGGGATGCCGCGGCGGCCGAACACCGCGAGCAGCAAACCGGCGAGCAGCGCCTGGCCGCCGATCCGGGCGATCACCACGGTCGTGGTCGTCGGCTCGAGGCCAAAGGTCTTGCGGCGAGTCGCGTCGCGCAGCGTGAGCGCGATGCCCGCAGCCAGTGCGCCGAGGACGATGATCCAGGTCGCGAGCTGCGGCACGTTGCTCGCGAGCACCGCGAAGTCGTCGTGCATCGGTGCGAGCCCCTTCGCATCGGAGAGCACGAGTGCACCGCCGCGATACGCTTTGAACCCGGCGAGCGTCACGACGAAGGCAGGGATGCCGAGCCAACCGACCCACATGCCGTGGAAGGCGCCGATCGCAGCGCCGACGCCGATCGCCATCGCGATCGCGACCGGTGCCGGCAGGCCGAGCTTGATCTGCGCGAGCGCGGCGACGACGCCGGTCAGCGCGACCCCGGCACCGACCGAGAGATCGATGCCTCGGATCAGGATCACCATGGTCATTCCGACCGCGATCACGAGCAGCACGGCGCTCTGCACGAGCAGCGTCGCGATGTTTCCCTGGGTCAGGAACACGCCGCGGGTCTGCGGCAGGATCGCGAGGACCGCCCACATGCACGCGAGCACGCCGGCCATGGCCCAGGCATTGAGATCGACCTTGCGCGGCTTGCGTCCGCCGGCACGGGTCTGCTCGACGGTTCGTTCGAGCTTCATGACTCCTCCTGTCCCGCACTCATCGCGAGCCGCATGATCGACAGTGGATCGATGGCGCCACGACAGAGCTCGCCGGCGAGGCGGCCCTCGCGCAACACGAGCACGCGATCGGCGAGCCGCACGATCTCGGGGAGATCCGACGATGCGAGCAGGACCGCGTGTCCCTGCGCGGTGAGCTGCTCGATCAGTCGATAGATCTCGACCTTGGCGCCGACATCGACGCCGCGGGTGGGCTCGTCGAGGAGCAGCACGCGCGGCGCGAGCTCGAGCCACTTGCCGATGACGACCTTCTGCTGGTTGCCGCCGGACAAGGTCGCGACCTCGACGGTCAGTCCCGAAACCTTGATCGCCAGCTCGCGAACGCGCGCGAGGGCAGCGTGCTCGGCGCGCGCAGCGTCCACCACTCCGAGCCGCGACAACTTTGGCAGCGCGGACAGGGCGAGGTTGTCTGCGACGCTGGCGCCGAGGACGAGGCCGGCACCCTTGCGGTCCTCGGGGACGAACGCGAGGCCGGCGGCGATCGCATCCGCTGGCGAGCGCAGGGATACCGGGCGGCCATCGACGACCACGGTTCCGGTCACGGCGCTCCGCGCCACGCCGAACAATGCCGACAACGTCGCGGTGCGGCCGGCGCCCATCGCCCCGGCGAGCGCGACGACCTCGCCCGCATGGACCGTGAACGTCAGCCCATCGACCACGAAGCGATCGGGCAGGGCGGGGTGGGCGACGCGCAGCTTGGACACCTGCAGCATGGGGTCGCCGACTACGGCGCCCGCGGTCGGCGCATGGACGTCGCCCAGCTCCTTGCCGGTCATCATCGAGATGATCTCGTCTGTCGGTGCCGCTGCGCCGCGGATTCCGACGAGCTCGCCATCACGCATCACCGCGACTCGATCGCAGAGCGTCGCGACCTCGTCGAGCCGGTGCGAGATGTAGATGAACGACGTCCCCTCGCTGCGCCGCTCGCGGATCAGCGCGAACAGCCGCTCGATCTCACGCTCGCTGAGAGCTGCGGTAGGCTCATCGAGGACGATCACCCGCGCAGCGTCCGCCAGGGCACGTGCGATCTCGAGGATCTGCTGGATGCCGACACCGAGGTGGCCGACCGGCGTCGCGAGATCGATCGCGCCGGCATCGGGACCGAGCACGCGCACGAGCATGTCCCGCGCCATTGCTTGAACCCGGTTGCCATCGACGATCCCGAAGCGCGACGGCTCGCGGCCGAGCACGAGGTTGTCAGCGATCGACATCTCGGTGACGAGCGAAAGCTCCTGGTGCACCACGGCGATCCCGGCGGCGCGAGCATCGCGGGTCGACCGGAATGCCTGCTGCGTACCGGCGATCAGTACCTCGCCTTTGAAGGTGCCGGCGCCGTAGACCCCGCCGAGGATCTTGATCAATGTCGACTTGCCGGCACCGTTCTCGCCGACGAGGCCGAGCACTTCGCCCGGCTCGATCACGAGCGACACGTCATGCAGCGCACGAACGCCCGGAAACTCCTTGCTGATCTTGCGGAGCTCGACGATGCCACTCGCGACCGGTATCGGCGTGCTCGGCGTGTGGCTGCGGCGCTGTGGCGTGCTGGAGATCATCGGCGCGCTCCGAGACCGAGCCGCACAGATCGAGTTTTCGCCCGCAGCGAAGCAAGGGCGGAAACAACCCTGCGGCGAGGGAACCCCTTTAGTGGGCGGCGACGGCGGACGATCAGGAGGCCTGCGACCAGGAACATGATCGCGTTGCCTGCGGAGCCGGGGCCACCCTGACAGGCGCACGCAATGCCCGTGCGCGGATCGCCGACGCCACCGCCACCGGGGCCGGTGCCGCCGTCCGAGCCTACGCCGACGTCGAGCTCGCCGCAGTCGGTGTGCTCGAAGGCGAGCGCGCGATCGAGCAACGTCATCTGGTATGCGCCGGCGCCGTAGCCGACCATCGGGATGCTGCCCGAGTACGCGCCGATCTGGCCGCTCGAGGTCCGCGTGTTGTAGAGCTCTGGAAGGAGGTTGTGGTTGACCGCCGCTTGCGCGGTGACCCAGCCGAGCAGTTGATCTGCCTTCTCCGTCTGCTCCGCACGGCGGAACGCCGATGAAGCCCGCAGATCGATCAGGATCCACTCGTCGGTGTCGTACTGGTCCTGCGAGCCCTCGAGACGCTTGTACCCGCCGGCTGGCGTCTGCAGGTAGGAGAACGCGTTGAGCGTCGCTTTGGCGATCGGATCGTTCGGCGCGATCAGCGACCACGTGATGGCCTCGACCGTCGCGCCGTCGCGGTAGTTCGTTCCCTGCGCGAGGCGCTCGAGGGAACCGGCCATGACCTTGCTCGAATCGACGAACAGCGTCTTGATCGATGCGGTCGCCTTGATCGCGAGATCGCGATAGCGCTCGACGTCCTCGAGCCGATTCGCGCGGCGAGCGAGCGTCGCCATGTCGCAGAAACCGCGAGCGAACGTCGCGGTCGTGTAGAGCCAGTGCTGGCGATTTCCGTGGTGGACCTCCCAGATCCCGGAGTCCGCCATCGCCATGCCGGCGGTCTCGAGGTTCTGAACCATCGGCTCCGCGACGCCCTCGCGAATCGCGTCGTAGACGGTGTCGCCCTTCTTCGTCGTCGCCGAGAGCCACGCGGTATCGAGGCTCTGATCGACGTAGGTGCGCGCGCCCCACAGGAACAATCCCCAGCCGTCGGTCTCGATGTTGCGCGTCGGGTGGCCCGAGTAGTCGGCCTCTTCCTCGCCGTCGCCGAAGTAGCGCACGGTGCTGATCCGGTACCCGGTCGCGTTGTTGACGAACTGCGGATACCGGCCCGCATCGGCATCGAGGTAGAAATCGAGCCCCTTCTTCGCCATGTCGTGGTGACCGGTGCGGGCCATCGCGACGAGCGCGTACATGCCATCGCGGACCCAGCCGGTGTGCCAGCCGCCGGGCGGCAAGCTCGCGAGGACCATGCCGTGATTCTTGCGACGTGGACTCTCCTGGTAGGGCTCGAGGATCATCGACATCCGCAGCACGGACTCCGACTGTCGCCAGATCTTGGTCTCGCTCGCGTCGAGGCCCACCACCGGCGGCTTGCGCCAGGTCTCGAACTCGGCGAGCACGTCGGTGTAGAGCGTGTCGGCGGTGCGGCCGGCGAGGAATGTCGACCATGCCATGTGTGCGGTGCTCGCGGCTCCGTCGGCGTCGAACAGGATCGCGACACCCCACCACTTCGACGTCCCCGGCGCGATCGAGCCGAGGTCCTTCGCGAACGCGTTCTTCTTGTCGGTGCCCGAACAGCTCGCCTGCTCGGTGATCCCGGCGCCCGCGGCGATCGTCTGGTAGACGTTGTCTGCGCAGCTCGACACATCGGCGCCGCCGATCGGTGCGTAGACGATCGCGCCGCCACCGGGGCCGGTCTCGCGTGCGGACGTCCCGTCCCACGTGATCGACTCGCCGTTTGCTCCGGGC
>JACCQV010000978.1 GCA_013813945.1 Deltaproteobacteria bacterium
ACTGTGCGCGATGGGACCCTGCGACTCGCAGCGGACGAGCTCACCGGATATTTCTGGAGCTATCGGCTCGGCGCCCGTGGGCAGATCTTCTATGCATCGCGGCCCGACTGGTTCACGCCGTTCTCGGTCACACCCGTGATCGGCCTGAATGGCACCGGGAATGATCTCGATCCAACGCTGTCGAGCGACGGCACGCTGCTCGTGTTCCGCCACAACACACCGGGCGATGATCTGTGGATGGCAACGCGCGTCTCGAACACGGAGTTCACGTCGCCGATGGCGATCCTGAACCTGAACTCCGCGGAGAGCGACGCGCAGCCGTCGTTTCGGCCAGGCGGCGAGGAGTTGTTGTTCCAGTCGTACCGGTCGGGCAGCGGCGATCTCTATCGAACGACCCGCGTGGCCGCGACGACGTTTGCAGCGCCCACGTTGATCACCGAGCTCGTGTCGACCTTCGATGATGGCGATCCTGTGCTCTCGACCGACGGGCTGACGCTCTACTTCCGCTCGAGCCGGCCGACCACGCTCGCCGCTCAAAACATCTACGTGGCCACGCGGCCTACGCTGGGCTCGCCGTTCGACCCGCCGGTGCTCGTCCCGAACGTCAACTCGGGTGGTGACGACGGCCCGGCCACCGTGTCTCCCGACGGGTGTCGACTCTACCTCTCGTCGGACCGCGCCGGCACGAACGACATCTACGTCGCGAGGCGCGGCGATGGCCCGTGAACGACTCGACAAGGTCCTCGTGGACCGCGGCCTGGTCGTCAGCCGTGAGCGCGCGCGGTCGCTCGTGATGACGGGCGGCGTGCTGGTGCGCGGTCAGCCGGAGACCAAGCCGGGGACGCTCGTCGACCCCACGGTGGAGATCACCCTGCGCGAGCAGGATCATCCGTACGTCTCGCGCGGTGCACTCAAGCTCGTGAAGGGCCTCGACGCATTCGCGATCGATCCGAAGGGCATGACGGCCCTCGACATCGGCGCATCGACCGGCGGGTTCACGCACGTCTTGCTCGAGCGTGGCGCGGCGAAGGTCTACGCGATCGATGTCGGCTATGGCCAGCTCGCGTGGTCGATCCGCCAGGACCCGCGCGTGGTCGTGCTCGAGCGGGAGAACGTTCGCAACATGGATCTCGCCCTGGTGCCCGACCCCTGTGACCTCGCGGTGATCGACGTGTCGTTCATCTCGCTGACGCTCGTGCTGCCGCGGATCGCCGAGCTGCTACGACCACCGCTCGGGAAGCCGCTGCTCGCGTTGGTCAAGCCGCAGTTTGAAGTCGGCCGCGAGCTGGTCGGTAAGGGCGGGGTGGTGCGCGACGAGGCCGCCCGGCGCGGTGCGGTCGACAAGATCCGGACCTGGGCCGGGGCGAACGGATTCACCGCGCACGAGGACGTCGAATCGCCGATCCGGGGTCCGGCCGGTAACGTCGAGTACTTGCTGTTGCTGCGGACCGCAGAGCGCACCCCGACCCCGTGATCGGCGTTGACTGCCCGGGCGCGCAGCGGTATTTAATATAGGAATGAACGTTCGTTCCGGAAATGCGCAGCGAACGGCGAAGCGGGGCCGCGGCCGTCCGCTCGTCGACGACAAGCGCCGGATCATCCTCGACGCGGCCCTGCGGGAGTTCGCGGAGCGCGGCTACCACGGCACGGCAGTGCCCGAGGTCGCGGAGGCCGCGGGCGTGGGAACCGGGACCTTGTATCGCTACTTCGCGAGCAAGGAGGTGCTGGTCAACGTGCTCTATCGCGACACCAAGGCGCGGCTGCGGTCCGCTCTGCTCGACGGCGCTCCGCCCGTGGATCTCGCCCTCGCAGATGCCGCAGAGCGCTGGTTCTCGGAGCTGTGGCGCAGGCTCGGCGCGTTCGCGCGCAACGAGCCCGATGCATTTCGGTTCCTCGAGATGCAGGATCACGTGGCCTACCTCGACGCGCAGAGCCGCCAGGTCGAGGTCGCTGTACTCACGCCGCTCTGGCTCGCAGGCAAGCGCCTGCGCGGCCGTGCCAGTGGGGCGTCCGTCGATGTCCTGATCGCGCTGCTGTGGGGCGCGTTCGTCGGCCTGATCAAGGCCTCACGCCTCGGCTACCTGACCCTCGATGACTCGAAGCTCCAGCAAGCTGGTGCGGCCTGCTGGCGAATGATCGCCCCCGAACCCTCCCGCCCACGTCGCACGAACAAAGGATGAGCCCCATGCAGACCCACACCACGCCCCAGACCTCGAAGTCCTCCACCGCGCGCTCGTCGTTGCACAGCCTCGATGGCCTCGCGGCGCGCTCGCTCGACGAGCTCGATGCGCTGTACCGGGCGGCGACGGTGTCATCGTCGATGCACGCCGCGGATGGACCACTGGTCGGTCGCATGCTCTCCGTGCGTGGCCTGCCGAAGCTGATCGGTCGACCGCTGCGGCGGTTCGCGGCATCGCGGTCCTTCGTGTGGGAAGGCAAGACGTTTCAGGCATCGAGTGACACCCGCGGCGTCGGCCACAACCGTGTGTCGATCCCGCGCGCCCTGGGTCGGCAGAATCTGTTTCCGTTCGAGACGCTGTTCGGCCCGTCCGCGATCGATGGCAAGCCGGCAGTCATCCTCGACTACGACCTCGACGTGAACCCGAGCTACATCCGCCATATCCACGACGAGATTCGCGAGGTCTCTCCGGGCCTGTTCCTCGGCCCCGCGATGTGGAAGGGCGACAGCGGCAAGGCGCTGGTGCTGTGGTTCGCCCTCGACTCGAGGCTGTCATGAGCCATCCCGCACACGTGCTGATCACCGGGGCCGCCGGTGCCATCGGTGCGGCGATCGCGCGCGAGATGCGTCGCGCATGGCCGACGACACGGCTCGCACTGCTCGATCGCGATGCCGACGCGATGACCATGCTCGCGGCGTCGCTCGGGAATGCGAGCACGCACGGCGTGGATCTTGCCGACATCGACTCGTTGCCCGCAGCGGTCGCCCGGATCTCCGAGCACGCGCCGCTCGACGGTCTCGTCAACTGCGCCGGCATCATGCGTGTTCGCGAGCTGTCGACGTGGGAGTGGGCGGAGGCGTCCGCGCTGATCGCGATCGATCTTCTCGCACCGCTGCGCCTGCAGGACCTCATCGTCCGCGGCATGGCCGAGCGTCGCGACACGATGCGCGGCGTGATCATCAACGTCGCGAGCATGGCGGGCAAGGTGCCGCTCAAGGGCTGCGCGTACTACGGCGCGTCCAAGGCCGGGCTCGCCATGGCGTCCGAGATCGCGCGTGCGGATCTGGCACCGCTTGGCATCCGCGTGGTGACCGTGTATCCCGGGCCCGTTCGCTCCGCACTCGAGCAAGGTGCACGCGACGCGTACGGCGGCGGAGGGCTGGCCGGTCGGTTGGCGCCGACGGGAGATCCGGCCGAGCTCGCCCGCCGGATCATGTCCGCGCTCGAGCGCGACGAGCCGCGCGTGATCTATCCGCGGCTCTATGGCGTCGGCTGGTCGGCGACGAACCTGTCGAGCTGGATCGCGCTGTCGTACGGCCCGCCGCCGGTCAGCTAGGGTGCTAGCGTCGAAGCGTGGTCCATGGCCGCCCGCTGCTGCTGACGCTGCTGCTCGCGAGCTGCGGTCGCCTCGGCTTCGACCCGCGCGCCGTAGACGCGGGCGACGACAGCGCGCTGGATGTAGTGGATGGCAGCGCGGCAGATCTCACGCTCGAGCTGCACCTCACGTTCGAAGGCACGCTCGACGACGAGGCGAAGCGACGTCCGGTTGGCTGCGTCGGCAGCTGCCCCGCCATTGCGTCCTCCGGCACCGGGCTCGTCGGCACGTTCGACGGCTCGGCCTGCCTTTCGATAGCGAGCGCTCCTGAGCTCGAGACGCAGAGCTTCACGGTCGCCGTGTGGTTCCGCGCGACCAGCACGGGCGTCGAGTCGATGTTCGGCAAGCCCCTGAACGGGGTGACGTCGTTCAACAACTCGTTCGAGCTCTACAAGACAGCGGCCGGCAACGTGATCTTCGCGACTCCGGGATTCACCAGCACGGAGGCGGGCCAGTTCACCGACGCCTCGTGGCATCACGCGGCCGCGACGTACGCGGGAGGTCAGATCGCGACGTATCTCGATGGTGTGGCGGGCGCCATGGCGAGCCTTTCGACCTCGTACGCGGGCGACGCGTTGCTGATCGGCTGCGATCTCGATCAGAACACGGTGGTTGCCCAGTTCGTAGGGGAGCTCGATGACGTTCGGTACTACAGCCGCGTGCTGTCAGCGGTCGAGATCGCAGCGCTCGCGCAATAGCTCAGAGCTCCGCGCGGCGGAACATCACGCTCGCCGCGAGCACGAGCAGGCCGGTCATCGTCGCGGTGATCAGCATGACCAGCCAGAAGTGGTCAGGCAGCCAGCCCAGATACACCGGCAGCATCGGCACGATCGTCAGGTTCTGGCCGACGTACAGGATCAGGATCACCGCGACGAGGATCGTCCGCGACATCACGCCGAACACGACGCCGACGCTGCACGACAGCGCCACGACCCCGATCAGCGACAGCAGCGACTTGCCGATGTCGTAGTACTCGTCGCCGCGGGGGGCGTTGCCGCGGAACGCATCGACGGCGATGCCGAGGCCGAGCGAGACCAGACACGCAACCGTCACGCACGCGAAGACGGCGAGGAACTTCGACCAGATGATCACCTCGCGCCGCATCGGTCGGATCACGAACAGCTCGTAGACCTTGCGGTTGCGCTCGCTGACGAGATCGACCGCCACCATCAGCGCCGCGACCGTGCCGGCGACGCTCGACATCAGGAATCCGACGAACGCCGTCGCCGACAGCCCGCCCAGCCCGCGCGCCTCGGTGATCTCCTTCGGCAGCAGCAGGTAGCCCGCCATCGCGATCAGCGGAAGGACGACCCACAGCACGATCATCACCTTCGACTTTGCGAAGCCGATCAGCTCGTCGCGGAGCATCAGCCGGGTCGGCGATCTAGTTGACATGGCCTCGCTCGATGTACTGCGCGAACAGATCGTCGAGGTCGGGCTTGACGAGGCCGATCTTGCGGATCTTGCCGCCACCCGCGAGGGTCCGCTCGATCGCGGTGTGAATCACCGGATCGGATGCCGTACCGTCGGCGAGCCGGATCCTCCACTCACCGGGCCGGCGCTCGGTCGCGGTCCCGAGCTCGGCGAGGAAGCCCGGGTCGGCCGGCGTCGTCGCGAAGTCGACCTCCACCTCGAGCGGCAGACCGAAGTCGGTGACGAGCTCGCGGATCGAGCCCGACGTCGCGATCGTGCCGCGGTTGAGGATCCCGATCCGGTCCGCGACGTCATCGACATCCGACAGGATGTGCGACGAGAACAGGACGGTCGTGCCTGCGTGCTGGCGCTCGCGGATGATCTCCTTGAGCAGATTGCGGCTTGGCGGATCGAGGCCTTCGAGTGGCTCGTCGAGCACGAGCAGCTTGGGCTCGTGGAGCAGCGCCTGGATCAGGCCGAGCTTCTGGGTCATCCCACCCGACAGCTCCTTGACCTTCTTGAACCGGGCATCGAGGAGCTTGAACCGCTCGAGCAACGCCGGGATCCGCTGCTTGCGTAGAGCCTCGGGCACGCCGCTGAGCTCGGCCAGCGAATCGAGCGCGCTCTGCACGGTGCGCCAGCTCTGGAAGCCGCACGACTGCGGCATGAAGCCGATCACGGCGTGCGCCTTGCTGCGATCCTTGACGACATCGTTGCCGGCGACCCGCACGGTTCCTTCGAACTTCGTGATCAAGCCGGCGAGGATCTTCAGCGTGGTGGTCTTGCCGGCGCCATTCGGGCCGATGTAGCCGAACACCTCGCCTTCGCGAATCTCGAGCGAGAGGTTGTCGAGCACGACCTGCGCATAGAACTTCTTGCGCACGTTCTCGATCTGCACCAGCGCCGCCACGAGGTCCTCTATAGCTCAGAGTGCGCGCGTGAGCAGCACGAACCGGCGGTCCGCTGCGACGCCGGCGACCTTGTCATAAAACGGCCGCGGCCCGATCCAGGCGACCTCGCACTGCGCGTGCGTCACCGCGACATCGACGAGACACGCGACGAGCAGTGCCTCGCCGAGCCCTTGTCCGCGATGCGCCGGCCAGGTTCCCGTCGGTCCGAACCAGCCGAGGCCTTGGTTGTTGCCGTCGTGCGCCGCGAACGCGCAGTAGATGCCGTCCTTGAGCGCGACGTGCACACCCGTTGGCACGTAGCGAAGCGCACGCTCGAGCTCGAACGGCCAGGCGCCACCGAACTCCGTGGCGACCGCCGCGAGCAGCTCGATCTCGTCGGCTTCTGCGCGGCGCACCTCGTAGCCCCGGCGCGCGGCCGCCGTGATCAGATACTCCGCGCGCTCCGCGCTGACCCGCGGATTGTCACGGACGTCGATCAGCACGTTCATCCGTGGCTCGCTCGCGCGCACCCAGCCGCGGCGCTCGAGCCACGCGATCGTCTCGGCGTTGGCCTCGTCGATTCCGGGTGCGAGGTAGTTTCCGGGCTGATCGAGCGTTCGCAGCGTGGTCTCGCCGGCGGCCTTCGCGTCTACCTCGCAGGCGGCGAGTAGCGCGCTGCCGATGCCGCGTCCGCGAGCCGTGGGCGCCACGGCGAGGACGCGGATCCGCGCGCCGCCGACTGCCGCGACACCGACCAGCGCCTCGCCTTCCCACGCACCGAACGTGCGGGGCAGCCCGCGCGGGCTCGGGTCGAACAGCTTCTCGTCGGCGACATCCGCCGCGCGATCGAACGCACAGGCCGCCGCCAGCACCGCGGTCGCCTCCGCGAGCTGCGATCGATCGAGCGGGCCGACGCGCACGCCTCACCGTAGCAGACGGGTGCTACCGTCCGCGCATGCGTGCGATGTTGCTGTGCGCCGGTCTCAGCACCCGGCTCGGCCGTCTCGGCGCCGAGCGCCCCAAGCCGATGCTCCCCGTCTGCGGGATCCCGATCCTGGCGTACGGGATCTCGAACCTCGTCGCCCACGGGATCCGCGACATCGTCATCAACACCCATCATCGCGGTGACGTGATCCAGCGCGAGCTCGCCGACGGCCGGCGCTTCGGCGCGAGAATCCAGTACATCCAGGAGGACGTGATCCTCGGAACGGGCGGCGGGCTCAAGCACGCGCTCGGCCTCCTCGATCCCGACGGCACCGACGAGCCGTTCATCTCGCACAACGGCAAGCTGATCTTCGATCTCGATCTCACCGCTCTCATGGACGCGTACCGCCGCGCCGGAGACATCCTCGGTATGATGGTGGTCAAGCGCGTCCCGAACGCGCGCGAGTGGGGCGCCGTCCAGGTCGTGCACGATGCGCGAGGGCCGTACATCACCAACATCCTCGGCGATGGCGAGCACATGTTCTGCGGTGTCCATGTCACCCGGCCCTCGGTGATGGCGCGGTTGCCCGACGGCGAGAGCGATTCGATTCGCCAGGGCTACCTGCCATGGCTGCGCGCGGGCGAGCGCCTCGCGGCGTACGAGCACGAGCACGGCTACTTCGCCGAGCACTCGACACCCGAGCGCTATCTCGAATCGAACTGGGCGCTGCTCGAAGGGACGCGGCTGCGTAACCCGCCTTCGATGCAGCTTGCGGGGATCGATCCGACCGCGCGGATCTCGCCCTCGGCGACGATCATCGAGCCCGTCAAGATCGGTACTCGCGCAACGATCGGACCGGGCGTGACCGTGGGTCCCTACGCGGTGGTGGGGGACGGAGCGCGCGTCGAGCGTTCGATCACACGCACCGTGGTGTGGGCCGGCGCGACTGCCGGACCGGGCGATGCCGATCCGATCGTGACCTAACCCCAGAGTTCGGCTGTGTTGATCCGGCGTTGGCGTAAGCGTAGGCGTCGGCGTAGGCGGCTCATGCGATCATCTTCGTCAGCATCGAGACGATGCGGACCAGCAACGTGTGGCCGTCGGG
>JACCQV010000979.1 GCA_013813945.1 Deltaproteobacteria bacterium
CCCGACGGCCACACGTTGCTGGTCCGCATCGTCTCGATGCTGACGAAGATGATCGCATGAGCCGCCTACGCCGACGCCTACGCTTACGCCAACGCCGGATCAACACAGCCGAACTCTGGGGTTAGGCTGACGGAGTTGATGCAACCCTGCAGTCATTCGGTACGCCCGTACCGATTCGTGAGGAGGCGCGCTCAACGGGGCCAGGCTCCGGAAACCGAGGCCGGTGCGGAACCCGTGACGGCTGATCGAGCTGCGGGCGCGAAGCTAGCCCGTGGCGGCTTGCGCGAGCAGCGTCTGGCCGTCGCGGACGTAGACGGAACCGGGGATGCTCTTGGCGGTGCGCTTGCCGACGGCGGCCAGCTCCGCGAGGCTGGCGTAGCTCTTTGAACGCGTCAGCGAGATCGCGGCGATCGAGACGCTCATGATCGGGAACTTCCGCTGCACGCCGAACCGGTCCTTGGTCTCGATGAAGCCCTCCGCGCGATCGACCGGGTCGTAGTACAGGCGGATCAGCTGATCGAAGCGCTCGCAGATGCCCTTGCACACCGCGTCGACGTTGCATGCGGCAGTGACGAACACGAAGTCGTCGCCCGCGATGTGACCGATGAAATCGCCGGGGCCGCCTTGCTTGGTGATCACGTGGCGAATCACGTCGCCGGTCTGGCGGATGACGGCGTTCGCCTTTGCGTAGCCGTAGTAGTCGTTGAACGCCTTGAGGTTGTCGAGGTCGAGGTAGCAAGCGACCGCGCTGGTGTCGCCGCTCGTGAGGCGGCGCTCGATCTCGCCCTGGATGGCGTCGGCGCCGGGGAGCTGCGTGGTCGGCGATGCTCCGAGCTCGCGGGCCTGGCGGTCGAGGGCCTTGGCGACGCGCGCGAGGAGCTCGGCGGCGTCGAATGGCTTGACCATGTAGTCCTCGGCGCCCGAGCGGAACGCGCGGACCTTGTCGGCGGTGTCGCCGCGCGCGGACAGGAACATGATCGGTGCCATGCCGATGCCGGCGTCGGCGCGGATCATCTCGGCGGTCTTGTAGCCGTCGATGCCGGGCATCAGCACGTCCATGAGGATCATGTCGGGGCGGAACCGGCGTGCCTCGGCGAGGGCGGCGTTCGCAGAGCCGGCATCGCGGACCTGGTAGCCACCGAGCTCGAGAACCTCGCGGCAGATCATCCGGATCGACGGATCGTCGTCCACGACCAGGACGCGCGGGGCTTCGCGGCGACCGGACTCGACGAGGCGCAGGCAGGCATCGCGGAACACGGCGGGCTGGATCGGGAAGTCGAGAAGATCGTCGGCGCCTGCCGCGAGCAGATCGGCGCGGCGGTCGGCGTCCCCGACAACCATGACGGCGGTCTTGTGGGTGTCCGGATCGTGCTCGAGGATCGCGAGCAGCGGCAGGGCATCGGCCATCGCACCGGCGATCACGGCGAGGGCAGGGTGTTCGTTGCGCGCGATCGCAAGTGCCGCATCGACATCGTGGGCGACCAGCACGCGGTCGGTCAGGGACATCAGCAAGCCCTTGAGCAGGAGCGCGCGCCGCGGGTCGTCATCGACGACGAGCGCACAGGCGTTTTCGCCGAGGCCGCGGCGACGCGATGCTTCGAGCGAGCTCGGGATCTGGACTGCCTTCTCCTCGCGCGCGGAGACCGGCAGGGTGAACACGAACTTGGTGCCGGTGATGCCGGACTCGACCCAGATCCGGCCACCGTGGGCTTCGATGATCGTGCGCGAGATCGAGAGTCCGAGTGCGGTGCCGCCGACGCGTCGGCTCGACGCGGAGAACGGTTCGAAGACGCGCTCGTGATCTTCGGCGGGGATGGCTTCTCCCGTGTTGTGAACGGAGACGCCGACCGCATCGGCCGAGACCGGCGGTCCGAAGACCTGGACGTCGATCACGCCGCCGCTCGGCGCGAACCGGATCGCGTTGGTCAACAGATTCCCGAGGACCTGCGAGAGGCGCTCGGGATCCCCGAGGATCGAGATGTCTTCGGCGGATGCACCGAGCACGATCGTCAGCTGCTTGCTCGCTGCGGCACCGCGGTAGCGATCGATCACTTCACGCGCGAGGCGATCGAGCTGGACCGGAGCGGCGGCCACGGTGATCGAGCCCGCCTGTGCGCGCGCGAGGTCGAGCAGCTGATCCACGAGCTGGTTCATCCGCGTCGCGGCCTGCCGGGCCATGTCGACGTAGCGAAGCTGCCGATCGGAGAGCGCGCCGGCGTAGCCGGAGAGGACGATGTCGAGTGCGCCGGCGATCGAGGTGAGCGGCGTGCGCAGCTCGTGCGACATGACCTGTGCGAACTCCGAGCGCCGGCGAGCGACATCG
>JACCQV010000980.1 GCA_013813945.1 Deltaproteobacteria bacterium
CCCGACGGCCACACGTTGCTGGTCCGCATCGTCTCGATGCTGACGAAGATGATCGCATGAGCCGCCTACGCCGACGCCTACGCTTACGCCAACGCCGGATCAACACAGCCGAACTCTGGGGTTAGGCCGGCGCCAGCAACCGCGAGATGTCGGCGGGCTCGAGGACGCGCGATGCTCCCGGCAACAGATCACCGAGCTCGTAGGCACCGATCGCTGCGCGCACCAGACGCAGCGTCGGATGTCCGACGGCAGCAGTCATCTTGCGAACCTGACGATTACGGCCCTCGACGATCGTCAGCTCGAGCCAGCAGTCGGGCACGGACTTGCGAAACCGGATCGGAGGCTCACGTGGTGGCAACGTCGGCGGATCGATCCGCTTCGCGCGCGCTGGCCGCGTGAGCTGATTCTCGACCAGGACGCCGGCCTCGAGCTTCGCCAGTGCCTCGGCCGTCGGGATGCGCTCGACGTTGACCCAGTAGGTCTTCGCGTGCGCACGCCGCGGCGACAGCAACGCATCCACGAGCGACTTGTCGGACGACAGGATCAACAGACCTTCGCTGTCGGCATCGAGCCGGCCGATCGGAAAGGCATCTTTCGGCAGGCCGAACGCGGCGAGCGTGCGCCACTTGCTGCCATCGGGTGTGAACCGCGACAGCACGCCATACGGTTTGTGAAACGCCACGGTCGGCATCGCTCGATCACCAGGCCAGCATCGCGACGATCTCGCTGCGATGGCTCGGCAGCTGGGTGTAGCGCACCTCGCGCGCACCGAGCCGCTCGACCCGCGACATCAACCGAGGCAGTGCCTCGAAGATGCCATCGTCGTTGATCTTGAGCGTGATGAACGCACCGCGCAGCGTGCCACGCGCGAGCGCCACGAACCGCTCGACGTAGCGCAGCGCGATCATCGGGGCGAGGTTGATGTCACTCGCGAGCCAGTGGATCGGCCGCGGCACCGCGCGCTTCTCGACCTCGGCCGCGGGCATCGCGTGATGGAAGAACCGGTTGCCCTTCGCGCCGCGGTACGCGAGCACCTCGGGCGCCATGGCACCCGGATCGACACCATGCACCTCGAGGCCACGCTCGAGCAGCGCGAAGCTCGCACCGCCCGGCGCCGATCCCAGCTCGACGGCGCGCTCGCCCACTCGCGGCTCCATGCCCGACCACCGGATCGCCTCCTCGATCTTGGCCCACGCGCGGGACGGCGCCGCTGCCGGAATCGGCACGTGCGTGACCCCACCGGGCCACGGGCCATGGCTCCGATCGTGGCGATGCCAGCCGACGAGCAGGCCATCGTCGGGGAGCTCGCTCGGCGCGCTGATCACGTCGAACACCAGCTCACCGTCAGTGGCCTGCGCACCCTCGAGGAACCGACCCGGTGCTGCCTCGCGCAACGCTCGCTCGAGCGCGGCTGGCCGCGTCCCCACGAGCGCGGCATCTCGCTCGTCGGCTGGGCGATCGGGATCGCGCTCGAACACATGCAAGCGCACCGGAGCCGTCGTCATCGGTTCGAGCAGCGCCAGCACCTCCGGGACGCTCGCGGCGCGGCCGAGTGACCGGCCCCACGCGCGCGCGAACGAGCTCGCCGGCGGATCATCGGCATACCCGAGCTCGACCTTGAACGTGGTGAGCCCTGGTCGCGAGAATGCGAAGCGCAGCTCCGGCCGGCGCGTCGCGAGCTCACGCTTCAGCCAGTCCACCGATGTGGGCTGGTGCAAGAACCAGAGAAACGTCGACTCGGCCACGCGAACGCAGCTTGCCAGACTTCCCGGTCAGAACGTCAGTGGCGCGACCGTGTCCGCAGACTCGAACCAGCCGTTCGTCGAGAACCGGTCGTCGTCACTCCGCAGCGTCCACGCCCCCTTGGCATTCAGGGCACATCCGAGCCCATCGGGCTCGTCGGCGCAGTGGAAGATCCCGAGGTCGAGCTCGCCCGACAGCTGGATGTTCTGCGCGCCCGCCTGCGAGTCTTGCGCCCGTCGACAGGGAGGTCCCTTCGGCTCGCTGTACGAGAGATACGCCCGCGTGTTCGTCGGCCCGAGGACGACCTTCTGCGGAGCGGCCGCCAGAACCTCGTCGATGTAGACCCGGACGTTGACCAGCGGATCGCAGACATCCTGTGCTGAATTCTCGTTGCCGACCGAGAGCTCGAGAGTCGTATCGGTTCGCCGCCAGATGCCCAAGCAGCATCCAGGCGAGGTCGTGGGGGAATTGAACACGACACGCTCGCGCACGAAGTCGACCGCCGCCCCGACGACCGGCGCATAGGCCACATCGTAGGCGCCGACCAGCCGCTTGGTCGTGAGCGTCGCCGGTTCGTGCGTCGTGCAACCGACCACCAGGACCACCATCCATCGAATCATCCTGCGCGCGAGTGCAACGACCGGACCGCACGCAAGTTCGGGAGACCAGGTCCAACGGGTGTCGTTCGTTCGCCACACCGTGGTCGGACCCGCACGGTCAGAGCGACCGGGTACAAGGGCGGATGAGCTTTGGACGGAATCCCCACGTGGCAAAGGCGGAGGCGGCCGAGCTGAAGGCCCAGACGGCATCGGATGCCGCATCGTACGAGCGAGCGTGGCGCGATGCCGGCCGACTCTGGGAGCGTGCCGCGGAGCGCGAGTCCGATGCCAAGCGTCGCGCTCTCTACACCGCGAACGCCGAGCGCGCGCGCACGACCGCCGACGAACCGCAGGTCGAGGGCGAGCCGAGCGCGCCCGAAGCAGACTCCGGGATGAACTGAGGCTACGTTCCTCGAGGTGATCTTCGACGGCTTTGAACGGTCCGACGTCACCTACGACGGGATCACCCGCGCGGTGTTTCGAGGTGGCATTGGGCCGGCGGTGATCGTCATGCACGAGATCCCGAACCTCCATCCCGGGGTCATCGCATTCGGTCGACGCGTCGTGGCCGAGGGCTTCACGGTCTACATGCCGTCGCTGTTTGGCACGCCGGGCGCTGCCGTGACCGTCCGATCCAACATGCGCTCGCTGTTGCGCGCCTGTGTGTCGCGCGAGTTCTCGACGTGGGCAACGCGACGCACGAGCCCGATCACGATCTGGTTGCGCGCCCTCGCACGCGATGCTCATGCGGCGTGCGGCGGTCCGGGTGTCGGCGCGATCGGGATGTGCCTCACCGGCGGCTTCGCGCTCGCGATGATGGTCGACGACACCGTGGTGGCGCCGGTTCTCAGCCAGCCGTCGGTACCGTTCCCGATCGCGCGCGGCCAGCGCCGCGACCTCGGTATCACCGATGAAGATCTTGCCGTGATCCGCGATCGCACCGACACCTGCGTGATGGGCCTGCGCTTCACGGGCGACAAGCTCGTGCCCGCTGCGCGGTTCGAGCGTCTTCGCGCCGAGCTGGGCGATCGGTTCATCGCGATCGAGATCGATTCGAGCCGGGGCAATGCCCACGGCATCGGACGCACCGCCCACTCGGTGCTCGCACAGCACTACGTCGACACGCCTGGACATCCCACGCGCGAGGCGCTCGATCGCGTGCTCGCGTTCTTTCGCGAGCGGCTGAGCTAGCTCACGGATAGCGCGTAGGAACCTGCAGGCCGGCGAGTGCATGGAGCGCCAGTGCATCCGGGCTCGCGATCACTTGCCCTCCCACGGGCAAGCGGGCATACGATTAAATCGTCGTATTAGGTTGTGGTGAACGCCAAAAAAAAGTGCATTGAAGTACGGCAAGTACCCAGGAAACGGCAACCCTCAGGCGACTGAGGCGACGCAAAGCCAAGGGGACTCTCGGAGTCAGCCCGGTTACCGACAAGGAGGAACACCATGAAGATCAAGACGAAGATCAAAGCTGGTCCCGCGTATATCGTGAACTAGCGGCAATGCTGGTCAGTTAAGGTCGTTCGTGCACGTGCACGTGTCACGTGCTCGTACACGTCCACGATCATCGGCAAAGCTTGCTCAGCATGCCGACCACCCGGACCAAGAGC
>JACCQV010000981.1 GCA_013813945.1 Deltaproteobacteria bacterium
GGACTCCTCGCCGTCGGTCGATGCTGCGGAGATCGCGCGACTCAAGTCCGAGGTGCAGCAGCGCAAGACCGAGATGACCCGCGCGATGGCGGCGGCTCGCGACGCCGCGACCAAGCTCGCGGATCAAGCGAAGGGTGCGGCCGCGCGCGGAGCGGCGGATGAAGCCGCCCAGCTCGACCGCCGCGCGGATTCCGAGCGCGCGAAGATGCACCAGCTGCTGGGCGAGCTGGCGACACTCGAGCAGGAGCTCGCCGAGCTCGAGCGCGTCGCGCGCACGATCCAGGACATGCCACGTGCGACCTCGTCGTCGTCCCGCAGCGACGGCCCCACCGAGCGTCCGCGGCCGCGCCCGCCGACGCCGTCGATCGACGATGCGCTCAACGAGATGAAGCGACGCGCGGGTGGGGCCGGACCGTCGGCAGCTCCCAAGCAGGGCGCCTCGAAGTCCGGGTCTCAGTCGACACGCCGCCCTCCGCCGACAACTGTCGAGGACGAGCTCGCGGCGCTCAAGAAGAAGATGGCCGGCGCACCGCCGAAGAAGAAGCCATGACACGCGCGTTCACGATCGCCGTGTTGCTCGCGACGATCGGCTGTTCGGATCGTGGCCGGAATCGGCCGCGCGCGCACCGGCCGAACGAGCCCGCACGCGCCGACCGGAGCCGCGCCGAGCCGAGCCGAGCGCGACATGGTTCGCACGAGCACGGGCATGGCGCGCATCCCCACGGGCGCGATGCGCATCATCACCATCCGCATCCCCATCCGCACCTCGACGGCGCCAAGGGACACCACCACCCGTACTGACGAACTGCGGACGCCTTCCCCGTGAGCTGGCGTGTCTCGCTCGAGTTGATAGTCGGAGCGCGCCCCAACACCCACGACGGTGGGCCTACCGTCGCTAACCGGGCTCGACCGCTCTGGCGGTGCGCAGGTGGAGCATCAGCTTGTAGAGTGCTCGTAGCTGCTCGAGCCTGCGCCGTAGCGCCGCCGGCGACATGTCGATCGCCTCGTTATTCGACGGTGCCATCGTTCTCGCTTCTCCCTTCGAGCTTCGCTAGATCGACAAGGTCCTGTGGGCGGCCTGCGATCCGTTTCATCGTGGCAAGTCCGTCCCGAGAGACGACGATCATGCGGTGCCCGCCGACATCGAACGCCATACGACTGCGCCACACCGCCTCGAGCTCGGCGTTTACAAGCAGCAGGTCCAGCGGCATCAGGTCGTTCGAGTGTGGATCGACTTTCGAAACGCGCTGGACCTCGCGAGGTATCCCGGTCCGAAGACCGAAAACCATCTTGCGCGCGGGCAGGTCGAACCCGTTGCCGCGAGCGACGCGAATCGCATCTGCGAGCTGCTCAGGTCGTACGAGGAGGTCGATGTCCATGGTGGCGCGAGGGTGACCGTGCAATCCGAGGGCAAGGCCGCCGCACAGGGCGTACTCGACACCTTCACGGTCGAGCGCGTCTACAAGCGACTCCAGCTCGGCAATGAGGTCCAATGCCACGGTGCCCGCATTCTAGCCGGCCCAGTCCGTACAACCAGCTTGGAATCGCGTCCGCTGTCGACCGTGCGCATCGGCATCAAGCCACCTGCACGGTACCTGCTCACGCCGCTCGGGATTCGGCAAACGAAGAGACATGTGCGCGCCACCGGCGGACAGCGTTACGCTGGGCTGATGTCGAGTGGGTCTGTGGCGGCCGTCATGCTGTTTGTAACCGTGTTGTCTGCGTGTTTCGAATGTGACCTGCCGGAAACAACCACGTACAGCTGCCAACCAGTTGCGGCCAGTTCATCGGGCTGTCAGGGGGGGCCGATGTGGCAGCCGAAGGCCTCAGATGCCGGGCCACCACGGCAAGACGATCCTGGTCTCACCTTTCCTATCGGGTGCTCCGCGGAGATCCCGGATTGTTCGGGACCGCAGGGCAGCTCGAGAACATTCGAATGCATCACTGGGAGCGGGCAGGGACTTTGGATCGAGCTCCTGTGAGGCCGCATCCGCATCTAACCCCAGAGTTCGGCTGTGTTGATCCGGCGTTGGCGTAAGCGTAGGCGTCGGCGTAGGCGGCTCATGCGATCATCTTCGTCAGCATCGAGACGATGCGGACCAGCAACGTGTGGCCGTCGGG
>JACCQV010000983.1 GCA_013813945.1 Deltaproteobacteria bacterium
CCCGACGGCCACACGTTGCTGGTCCGCATCGTCTCGATGCTGACGAAGATGATCGCATGAGCCGCCTACGCCGACGCCTACGCTTACGCCAACGCCGGATCAACACAGCCGAACTCTGGGGTTAGAATCGGTAGGCGACGCGGAAGAACGCGGTCACACCGATCACGGCAGGATCATCGACGGCAATGCCAGTGGGAGCCCCTTTGTAGGTCAGCTCCTGTCGCGATAGCGCGAGGTGGCCGAGCAGGAACCAGTCGCGGTTGTAGCGGTAGTACAGGTTCGCGGCGGCCTGGAGGATCGAGCCTTCCGACGAGCCGTAGCAGGTGTACACGCTCGTGCAGTCGATGCCGGTCGCGGAGTCCACGGTGGTCGTGTACTGGACCTCGCCCTCCCACTCGCCGTGCCCGTTCTTGAGCTCGCGGCCAGCGAACGCGCGAAGCGCGAGGACCTCGCTGCGGTTGAACGCGACACGGCCGATGCCGATCGAGCGCGAGCCGTCGACACCCAGGCGGAGGCCCTTGATCGAGCGGCGGTCGACGAACTGCGCGTAGAGATCGACGCCGCGGGTGGCCTCCAGCGGAATCTCCACGGTGCCGTCGCCCTGCGGGATCCTGACGCCCGGCCGGTAGCGATAGGCGGCCTGGACCGAGACCTCGAAGCGCTGGAAGCTGCCGAGACCTGCGGAGACACCGACGCGGCCGACGTTGGTCGCGAGGCGGCGGAAGTAGGTCTCGTTCTGAACGACTCCGACGTTCTCGGGATCCGCCAGGAAGGCGTTGGCTTGCACCGCAAGCGTGTCGACGTCGACCCGGTTGACGCTCGCCGTCAGCCGCAACCGCGGATTCGGCTTGTAGTTGGTACCGAGCGAGAGGTTCGTCAGCCCGGCGCCTTGCGAGCTGAAGAGATCGACGAGCGCAAAGTGATAGACGTCGAGCGCGGAGCCGCGGCGCAGGTAACCTGTCGACGTGACGAACACGCGTGGCGCCTCGGACGACAGCGGGTACAGGAAGGCGCCGCCGACCGCTCCGTAGGCGCTGTCCGTGCGGTACGCACCGCCGAAACCACCGGTGCCGACGAGCCGCCCTGCGTCCGTACCGTCGTTGGCCTTGAGAGGCTGGTAGTCGGTCGTGATCGAGCGCGAGCCACGGAGCGGATAGAGGCCGGCAAACGCGATCAGGGTCAACGTGCGCGAGCTCGCATAGTCGACACGCAGACCGTCGAACTTGACTGCGCCGAGGTCCGCGATGAACTGGCGGCCGAAGAAGATGTCGCTGCGCTTGCCGCTGCGGAACAGCCACAGCTCGCGGATGTCGTACTCGTTGGTGCCGTTGAACCCGGACTGGACGTGGTTCTGGTCCATCGAGTCGGCGGTCACCTCGTCGGGGGTGTTGACGACTCGCGCCCGCGCATCGATGCGCGCTTCCCAGCGGCTGCCCTTGATATGACGGAAGTCGGTCTGGAGGCGCAGCTCGGTGAACACGCGAGAAAACTTGGCGCTGTTGTCGCCGAGCTGGGTCGTCATGTCAGGAGACAGGCCGTAGCTGCCGCCCCTCTCGGTAAACAGCAGCGTGCTCGACTGCAAGCTGCCCTGGATCAGCGTGGTCTTCTCGGTCTTCTCCGAGTCGACCTTGTCGACGAAGAACCGATCCTTCTCGAACAGGTTCTCCTTCTTCGTCGTGCCGAGGTCGTGGCCGCTGAGGTTCTGCTTGACGAAGGGCTCGTCCTTCTCCGGCTTCTTGTTCTTCTTCGGAGCGGATTCGTCGTCGCCGCCCTCGTCCTCGCTCGCCGCCTCGTCTTCGCTCGCCGCTTCGTCCTCACCGTCCTCTTCATCGCTCGCCGCCTCGTCCTCGTCGTCCTCACCCTTCGCGATCGCCGCTGACGGTGCGATCACCGCGGCAACGAGCACGAGCGCGACCGCCCTCGTCAGCGACACACCGACTCCCGACCGATGCCGCTGCCGGCGGCGATGGCTTGCGCCCACACGTTGGGGTTGTGGCAGCCCGCGCAGTCGAGCCGCGCGGCGTGGTTTTGCGGATCAGGCAGACGCGCTGCCCGTCGCACCGAGTCGTCGCGATGACAGTTCACGCACATCGGCGCGATGACCGAGAAGTTGCCGTTCCGGTGGCAATCAAAGCACGCGATCGTGCGGTGCACGCCGGTGAGGTTGCAGCCGACGCGGCTGTGATCGAAGCGCGCGGGGGTGAACGACCACTGCGTGTGGCACTCACCGCACCGTGGCGACAGGCCGTTCGAGTGGATGTCGTCCTGGCGGTGGCAGTTGATGCAGAGGTTGCCGGAGCCGGCGAGCGGACGGTTGTCGCGATGGCAGCGCTCGCACGCGACGTTGTTGTGCGCGCCCTTGAGCGAGAAGTCGCCGACATCGTGCAGTGGCTTGATGTCCTCCCACGTCCGCGTCGAGTGGCACTGCTCGCACGCGGTGCCGTACTGGCCCTTGTGAACCGCGGGCTCGGGGTGACAGCCGAAGCAGTCGACCGGGCGCGGCTTGAACGTCACCGACGGATGGCAGTCCGCGCACCGGACCTGGAGGTGGCCGCCGTCGATGCGGAACTTCGACATCGTGTTGTGGTTGAACGTGTTGTCGCCGGTCTCGACATGGCACTTCTCGCACTCCTTGCCGAGGCGCCCCTTGTGCGCATCGTCATCGGCGTGACAGCCCTCGGACGAGCACGTCGTGTTCGCTTCGACGTACTCGCGCGTCGGGTGACACGACTCGCACTTGTTGTCCTTGTGCGCGCCCTTCAGCGGGTACGCGTCGAGCTCGCCCTTGTGCGGCTTGGGGAACGGCTCCTGGTGATCGAAGCGCAGCGCGTCCCACGTGCCCGGCGAGTGGCAGAGCTCGCACTTGTCGCTGAGCGTGCCCTTGTGGAGCGAGTCCTCGTGGCACTTCGTGTTCGCACTGCAGCTGACGGGGATCGACTCGAATGTGGTCTTGTTCTTCTTGCGGCCGGTGTGGCAGTCCGCGCACGGCACGTCCTTGTGGCCTTTGACGAGCGGGAACGTGGATTTGGGCCCGTGATAGACCTTGACCATGCTCTCGGTGTTCGTCCGCGGATCGCCCGCGTCGACGTGACAGCCGCTGCCGCCGAAGCACTGCCCGTTGTTGAACTTCTTGTCGTGGGCGTTCTTGTGCTCGTGGCAGCCCATGCAGTCGATCGACTTGCCCTTGACGAGGCCGGTCAAGAGCTCGAAGTCCGCCGGGCCCTTGCCGCGATGACACGAGCGGCATGCGGCCTGTGCGTGCTTCGCCGTCAGCTTGAAGCTGGTGCGGGAGGTGTGGTTGAACGCGGTCGGCTTCCACACCGTCGTCGGATGGCAGGTGGCGCAGGCGGGCGGGCTGCCGCCGAACGCATTGAACCGAGTGCCGTGCTTGTTGTCCTTCGCGTGGCACTTCTCGCACGTGCCGACGGGCTTCGCGTTGCCAAGTGCCTTGGTGTGGCAGTCGTAGCACTTGATCTTCTTGTGGGCGCCGAGGTCGAAGCGGGTGCGCTCCGAGTGATCGAAGAACGGCATGTCCTTGGCGTACTGCTGCTTGAACGACTTGAACGTCGGTGAGTGGCACCACTCGCACTCGCGGGCGCCGAACAGGTGACCGTCGTGGACGCTCTGGTGACACCCGCTGTTGCCACAGCTATCGGGGTCGGCCGCCGCCATGTTGAACACGGCCTTGGCATGGCACTTCGTACACGCGACGTCGCGGTGCGAGCCGAGGATCGGCATCGCCGCGTCCTTGCGATCATCGTGGTTGAACTGGAGCTGGCGCTTCTCCGGCTTCCACACGCTCTCCGTGTGGCAGCGCTCGCAGCGAAGCATGTCCTTGCGCTCGAACTTGTGCGGCTGATCCGTCGCGTGACAGCCTGACGAGCCGCACAGCGTATCCGTCCCCATGTACGTCTTGAGGCCGGCCTTGTTCTTCGTCTTGTGACACTCCGCGCAGTCCGTCGAGGCGTGCTTGCCGTTGAGCTTCCACCCGGTGAGGTCGTGGTTGAAGCCCTTCTCACCGCCCGCTTGCGAGCTCCAGCCCATGATGTCGAACCTGCGGCCCTTGTGCTCGCCGTGGCAGGTCTTGCACGACTTGCTCTTCACCCCGGAGCTGGCGTGGAACCCCTTGCCCGCGTTGATCCGCGCGCCGAGATCCTTGTGATCGTGGCACGCCAGGCACTTCTGATCGGACACCGCGTTCGTGCCGTCGACGTGGCAGTCGTTACACTGGTTCGCGTTGTCGAGCGCCGCGTGACTCGCGGCGAGCTGTCCCGGCGACGTCGAGAAGAAGTCGTCCGCGATCGCCGATCCACTCGTCACGAGCACGATCAGCATCGCGATCGCGCACGCGACCTGCTTCATCCAGTTACCAGGACGCACGAGACCATGACAGGTAGATGTGAGCGATCGCAAATCCCGTCAGGATGACGGTGAAAGGGACGTGAACTTTCTTCCACGAGTTCAAGAGTAACTGCGCCTTCGGCGCGACCACCTGGCGGCGCGCGATCACGATCATACGCGCGGCGCGGCGTGACAGCTCCTTGCGCAGCCGGCGATCGGTGACTCCGAGCGCCTTCAGGCGATGCCGGCGGGCGATCCCGCGAACGTCCCATGCCGGCAACAGCGGCACGATGAACGCGATGGCGATCACCACGATGACCAGCGGGACGTGGACGAGCGAGAGCACCACCACGATGGCGGCCATGACGGCGAGAACCAGGACGATCCGGATCACATCCTGCCAGAGCAGCCAGAACAGCGCGTACAGCACGCTCGGCGAGCGGGCGACGCGGTCGGCGCTGCGGCGACGCTCGGCGAGCTCGCGATCGAGCTCGGCGATCGGGACCGTCATCGTCGGCCGGTAGCGCTGGAAGGCGCGCTCGTGGTCGAGCTCCTCGAGCTCGGCGCCGCTCGAGAGCTCGGGAACCAGGGTGTAGAGGTAGCGACCGAGGAAGCCGCTGACCACGACGATCACCATGCTCCAGAACGCCGCCGACACCCACGAGTCGAGACGGACCACGGAGTGCACGGCGATGAACATCGGCCCGACGATGCCGGCCATGATGTGGAAGTCGAACCACATCGTGTTCGATGCGAGCCAACGGAAGACCTTGATGCGGCGGAAGATCGGATAGATCGCCGCGATCAACATCAGGCCGGTGCCGACGAGGCCGCAGTACGTCGACAGCTGATCCCCGGGGTTGAAGTCGACCTTCTGGAGCATCAGCTCGGTGGGAAGGCCCGAGAACTCGGGGTTCGTCGCAATCTGGTGGAACAGATAGGACATCTGCGGCGCGTACTCGCGGAGCAGAGCTTCGCCGAGTGCGGCGAGGAAGGCGAAGATGCCGATCATCCAGAGCAGCAGCGGCGCATAGCGACCGCGCTTGACCTTCGCGAGGCCACCCGAGCGCGTCGCCACACCCTCGGTGAACGGCCGGACCGGCAGGACCTCCTTGTGGTCCTTCTTGGTCAGATCTCCGTCGTAGCCGGTCTTCGCGATCTGCGTCATCTTCGGCGCGCGCTCGCGGAACAGGTCATACGCGTCGACCTCGATCAGTGAGCCCGTCGGGCACGCCGAGACGCAGGCTTGATCGCCGTAGGCGATGCAGTGATCGCACTTGTTCGCGATCCGACGCGCGCGCGCGACGCGTGGAGTGCCCGGGCCGAACGACAGCATGCCCTTCTTCTCGAGCCGCTTCTGGAAGTCCTTCTTGAACGTCGGTGCGTCGGGCTCGATCTCGACCATGTCGATCGCGCCGTACGGGCAGGCCTGCGCGCATGCGGTGCACCCGGTGCAGGTCGACTCGTTGATCACGACCTCCATCTTGGTCAGGTCGTACTTGATCGAGTCGTACGCACACGGATCGATGCACCGCTGGTCGGTGCACGTCCGGCACGTGTAGATGAAGTCGAGCATCCCGATCTGGTAGCCACCCAGCGTCAGCCGGCGCGCGCCATAGCGCTCCTCGCAGGCCTCCTCGCATAGCTTGCAGTCGATGCAGAGGTCGAGTTGACGGACGCGCACCATCTCGCCGGACACCGAGATGCCCTGGCGCACGAAGAAGTCGAGCAGCTCCTGCTTGACGCCCGAGACCCAGGCGAGTCGCTCGCGCGAGAACGTCAGCGCACGCCGCACGCGGGTCTCGAACACGGGATAGCGGGCTGCGAGCTCGGCGACCCAGCGATGCTCGAGCTGGATCAGCGTGGATGGTGCCGACGTGTAGAACGCGATCGGCTGCCCGCGCGCCGCCGACAGTGCGCCGGAGTTGAACAGGTCGTGCTGCATGAACAGCGCGACGTTCTTGAGCGCCACGCGCGCCAGCGGCGGCGGCTTGATCAACGACTCCGCTTCCCGCTCGTCCTTGCTGGCCGACTCGTGGAGGAGCTGCTGGTGCCGGCGATCGGCGAGCTCGTTCTCCATGAACACCGCCGCGGCGACCTGCCCCTCGGCCACGTAGATCACCGGCGACGGGGCCCCCCCGGCCAGACCGATCGGATCGAGGACGAACATGTCCCGCTCGAGCCGGCGGATGCGGAGTCCACCCTGCTGCATCGCCGCGATCAGGTCTTCGTTCCCGACGCCTTCGAACAGCGGAAGCTGGCGGACGAGCGCATACTCCGGCTCCATGCCGGGCGGAAGCATCCCCGTTGCCCCTGCTGAGGCGGTGCGCTGGATGGCCAAGTTCGACATCTCGCCAGGAACAGTTGGCGTGGACAGCACCGGCTTGCTTCCACTAGCAAGCCACGAGCCCGCCCCACGCGCGCGTCGTTTAGACAGTGATCATACACGGATGCGTCCGGAACGGCAGCGGCTAGGGTCGTTCGTCCGGGGGGCTCGCTCCCCAGGCATCCGCTCGGGTGTCCTGGCGTGGCTCCTCGGCGCCACCTCGGTCGTTGCGGCCGATCCCGCGCGGTTACCGCCCACTGCGACAAATCCAGACCCACCCCCGCGGTCCGCATCGCCCCGCGTCGGGCCGGACTCGCTTCCGCCGAGCTGGGATCTCGACGGAATTTACCTGTGGCTCGGACCGACCGTGGCCGCGAGCCGGATCGAAGCGAGCTGGGACTCGACCGTCGGCGGACACGCGGCCGTGCTGCGGGTCCGCGAGCGCCAGGCGCTTGGCGTGATCGGCGGCGCATTCGGCGCGACCATGTGGACCGAGCGAGACGGCGGTCGGCTCTGGCTCGATGCGATGATCGGGACGCGGATCGCGGGGCGGATGATCGGAGCATCGGCCGGCCCGATTCTCGAGCTCGGGGACCTCGCGCATCCCCGGATCGGTGGCTCCGTAGGGGTCTGGACGTTTGTCGGAGTGACGCCGTTCGCCCGGGTCGGGGTCGTCACCGAGCTCGGAGCATTCGGTGAGATCGGGCTGCACCTCGCCCTGCCCGTCCTCCGTCGGTGAGGGTTGACACAGCGCGCCGGCCGGGCTATCCGATCGCCCATCGGGGCGTAGCGCAGCCTGGTAGCGCACTTGGTTCGGGACCAAGGGGTCGCAGGTTCAAATCCTGTCGCCCCGACTAAACCGCGGAGACCTCTTTCCCGAATCGGGAGGTCTCCGCGGAACTTCTTTTTCCTGGGGGCACGGTATGGTGGGAGTCGTGGTCGCGGGCGCAGTCCCTCTCAAGACAGCTTCAAAATTGTCGGTCCTCGTCGTCGACGACGATCAAGACATTTGTGAGTACCTGCAGGACTTCCTGCAGGCCGAGGGCTTCGAGGTCACCACGCTGGCCGACCCTTCGCTGGCGGTCGAGCGGATCCGCGACGAGGTGTTTCACCTGGTCGTGCTCGATCTGATGATGCCCAAGATCTCGGGGCTCGACCTGCTCGCGCACATTCGGAACGTCGACGACGACATCGCGGTCATCATCCTCACCGGGTACCCGTCGCTCGAGACGGCCTCGGCCTCGATCCAGCACGAGGTCTCGGCGTACATCAACAAGCCGTTCACGCCCGCCGAGTTCCGCGAGGTGATCGCGCGGATCGCGAAGAAGAAGGGCCTCGTGCTTCGGCGCGAGGACGAGCTGCACGCCGCGATCGGCCGTCAGATCCGCGATCTCCGCAAGGCCCGCGGTCTGACGCTCAAGCAGATGGCGCGGCGGACGAATCTCTCGGTGTCGCTGCTCTCGCAGATCGAGCGCGCCGAGTCGAGCGCGTCGGTCTCGAGCTTGTTCAAGGTCGCGACGGCACTCGACGTTCGCCTGACCGATCTGTTCGGCGGGTACTAGTGCTAGCGTCGCGGCGTGCAAGTCAAGATCGCACCCTCGATTCTCTCCGCTGACTTCGGCCGGCTCGCCGAGGAAGTGCGAGCGATCGGCACCGCCGACTACGTCCATGTCGACGTCATGGACGGTCACTTCGTACCGAACCTCACGATCGGCCCGATCGTGATCGAGGCGGTCAAGCGCGCGACGAACCTGCCGCTCGACGTGCACCTGATGATCGAGGATGCAGAGCGCTGGGTCGGCGCGTACGCAAAGGCCGGCGCCGACCTGATCGGGGTCCATGTCGAGGCTGCCCCTCACCTCCACCGCACGCTCGGCCAGATCCGCGACCTCGGCAAGAAGCCGTGCGTCGTGCTCAACCCCGCCACACCGCTCGAGTCGATCCAGTACGTGCTCGGTGACGTTGCCCAGGTGCTGCTCATGTCCGTCAATCCCGGATTCGGCGGTCAGAAGTTCATTCCGAGCGCGCTCGACAAGATCGCGAAGCTGCGCCGGATGATCGACGAGCGCGGGCTCGCCGTCGACATCGAGGTCGATGGCGGCATCAACCTCGACAACATCGCCGAGGTCTGCGCCGCCGGGGCAACCGTCATCGTCTCGGGCTCGGGCGTCTACGGTACCAAGGACTACGCGACCACGATCGCCGAGCTCCGCAAGCGCGGCGAAGCGGCCCGCAGCTAGCCTCGGGCACATCGCTTGCTCCCTCGTCAGCGACCCTGCACCAGCTCGCCGTGAAGCTCTCCGCCTGAACGGGCCCTCGAGCCGCGCGACGGCTTGTTGCAATCCCGCGACAGCTGAAGATCCTGTTGCGGCGTCGCCGGCCGTAGCCGATACACGCGCGTCCATGCGTCCTCGCCTTGTTGCCGTGCTGGCTTTCGCCTCTGTCGTGTCGTCGGGGTGTTACCTCGGGCGGACTCCGACCGCGAAACCGGTCGCGTACTTCGTCAATGGCCTCGCGATCACAGCTGGCGGAATCACCGCAATGACCGGCGCGCGCAAAGAGCCGTGCTTCCCCGGAGACCCCTCGTGCACGGAGGGCGCAACGCTCGTCAAGATGGGCACCGCGGTCGCCGTGATCGGCTTCTTCGGCGTCCTTCTCAACTACTCCGTCAAGACGAAGCTCCCAGGCGACTTCGACGACGAGCCTGTCGTACCGCCCCGGCCCACCGCGAAGGCTCGGGTGAAAGCCACGGTGAACGGCCCCAGCCTCGTTCCGGCAACGATCGAGCTGCGCTGAGCTACGGGCGCTCGAGCCGCGCGAGATAGAACGCGTCGGCATCCGGGGGCCACGTCCGGTGCGCCGAGACCAGCCGCAGATCCGTACGGGCGAGCAGCGCCGCGATCTGGTCAGGGCCTTCCGCACGCGTGAACGTGCACACCGAGTAGATCAGGACGCCTCCGGGCCCGAGGCGCGGGACGACGGCGTCGAGAAGCTGCGCCTGGAGCTGTGCGAGCCGCGGGACGTCGTCGGGGACGAGCCGCCACTTTGCATCCGGGTGGCGACGCAGGACGCCAAGACCGGAGCACGGGGCATCGAGGACGATGAGGTCGTACGCGGCCGCTAGCCGTGCCGATGGGTCGAGCAGGTCGCAGACGACCGGACGGATGCTCGTGAGGCCGAGCCGGGCCGCCGTGGCTTCGAGGAGGCCGAGCTTGGTCTTCGACAGATCGGCCGCATCGATCGAGCCCGCGTCGTCGCACAGCTCGGCGAGGTGCGTCGACTTGCCGCCGACACCTGCACACGCATCGAGGATCCGCATCCCGGCGCGCGGGGCTGCGGCATGACCGACGAGCTGTGCTCCGGTGTCCTGCACGGTCCACCGGCCCGCGAGGAACGAGGGGCTCTTGCCCGGATCACCGAGGCCGTCGATCTGGAGCGCCATCGGCGCGACGTCGCCGTCGCAAAGCGTCGCGCCGATCGGCATGGCGGTGACGCCGCCGGTGGCAAGCTCGGCGATCACCGCATCGCGCGTGCCTGCGCGGCGATTGACGCGCGCCACCAGCGGCGCCGAGTGCGCGAATGCGGCGGCGACCGCGGCGAGCGGTGAGGCGTCGCGGGCCGCGGTGACCGGAGGAGCCGTCGGCGCGCTGTACGCGGCGAGCTCGTGGCTGAAGCGATCGCGTCCAGAGATCGCTTCACCCGCAAACCCCGTTGCCCCCACCGTGGTGAGTGCGCCGACGCCGTCGCCGACCGAGGCCGCGAGCTCGTCGAGGATCCAGCGAGGGAGTGAATACTCGATCTCGAGC
Source organism: Deltaproteobacteria bacterium (assembly GCA_013813945.1). Taxonomy (GTDB): domain Bacteria; phylum Myxococcota_A; class Polyangia; order Haliangiales; family Haliangiaceae; genus JABFXX01. The sequence goes on from JACCQV010000983.1 coordinate 10,474, forward strand.
CGCTCCATCGGGTCCGTCGGGAGCTCGGGCTCCTTTGCCGTCGAGATCTTGCGGAGCACCGCATTGCAGAACCCGGCGAGCTTCGCGCCACCGCCGGCGCGCACCGCAGCCACCGCATCGTCGACCGCCGCGTACCCCGGCACGCGATCGAGGAACAGCAGCTGGTACGCCGCAATTCGCAAGGCGGTCAGGACTCGAGGCGGCGTCTTCTTGAGGTCGGCATGCGCGCGGATCGCGCGATCGATCCGCGTGCGATGCCGCAGCACCCCGTAGACGAGCTCCGACGCGAGGCGTCGATCCCGATCCGGAAGGCCAGCGCGCGCGAGCTCACCATCGAGGGTGGGCGTGGCCCACGCGCGATCCTTCTCGATTCGATCCAGGACCCGGCGAGCGACCTCTCGTGACGAGACCGGCGCGCTCATCTCAGACGGGCTCCGTACCCGGCCGACTCAACAGATCTCCGACGCCAACGCCGCGACCCGCAGCGAACTGCGCGGCGGTCAGCCGCTTGCGGCCGGGTGCCTGGATCTCGCGGATCACGCAGACGTCTTCCCCGCACACGACATGGAGCCCTGCGTCGTCGATCGCGATCACGGTCCCCGGTGCATCGGTGCCAGGTGGCCGCGGCTTGGCCGTCGCGCGGAACAGCTTGACGATCTGCGCACGGTGCAGCGCCTGCGCGCCCGGCCATGGATCGACGCCACGGATGCGAGCGGCAACCGCGGTGGCGGGCTGGGTGAAATCGACGACGCCATCCGACTTCTGCAGCATCGGCGCGTGCGTCGCCGCCGCGTGATACTGTGGAATCGGCCGTGCGGTTCCGTCTGCGATCGCGGCAACTGCCTCGAGCATCGCCGCGGCGCCAATCGGGGCGAGTCGAGCGAGCAGCTCGCCCGAGGTCTCGGTCGGATCGATCGTGATCTTGCGCTCGAGGAGCACGGGCCCGGTGTCCATCCCCTCATCGAGCTGCATGATCGTGACGCCGGTCTCGTCACGAGAGGTCGCTCGCCGGGTCCT
>JACCQV010000984.1 GCA_013813945.1 Deltaproteobacteria bacterium
CCCGACGGCCACACGTTGCTGGTCCGCATCGTCTCGATGCTGACGAAGATGATCGCATGAGCCGCCTACGCCGACGCCTACGCTTACGCCAACGCCGGATCAACACAGCCGAACTCTGGGGTTAGAAGACGCCCGAGACGCCGATCGACGTGCCGCCGTTGCTGATCGTCGGCGAGATCTGGAGCGACTTCCTCGCCTCCCTGGCGCGATGATTCTGGTAGCGGTTCTCCTGATACAGGTAGAACAGCGTGGAGCTCAGCGTTCCCAGCGCACCGCCGATCACGACGTCACTGAGGTGATGGCGGTTGTGCATGACGCGCTCACCGGCGAGCGCGGTGGCACTGAGTGCGATGCCCGCATAGGTGGCGGCTTCCCACCACGGCAGCCGCGAGTTGCCGCGCATCTCCGAGAAGACGTGCTGGCGCAGGAACAACACCGAGTACGTGGCGATCGCGAACGCCTGCGTGGCATGCCCCGACGGAAACGATCGCCGCGATCCCTGCGTTTCGTAGCCATCGGTACCCCAGTCCGGGCGATGCCGACCCACCAGCACCTTGATCCCGCCGGTGATCGTGACGCCGGTCATCAGCGATTCCGCGAGTCCTTTGATGTGATACATGCGCGAGTCGTCGCCGCTCGAGAGCATGACGACACCGAGCCCGACACCCAGCCCCGACACCGCGTAGCCAGGAATCTCCCAGTCGGCTCGTGCCGCACCGCCCTCACCCTCACTGAAGAACCGCGGGCTTTCGCTGGGATTCGTGAAGTTATCGAGGGCGAGTCGCCCGGCGAGCGCGCCCCAGAAGAACGGCAGCGCGCCGCCGTCGATCAGGTAGCTCGCATTGAACGTCGATGGGCGCGACTCCGGTTGCGGCTCATCGGCCAGCGCGGATCCAGAGAACAGACAAACCCCTAGCACCGCGATGACCGCAAGCTTCATAGGCAGACGCCCCCAGTTGATGAGTATAGATCCCCGTGGACGCGCTCCGCCACACGTCCCGACGCAGCGGGCAGTTTAGCCACACGCTCCATTCTCGCAATGTCGAACTTGTCTGCGCGCCGAGCACGAGAGCACATGAGCGAGCGCGCGCGCGACAGGGCGCTGCGACGCGCGGCGGACGGGGAAACCCCCAGTGATCTTCGTAGGGTTTCTTTGGCGAGAGCTTTGCAACCCTGGTCCTTGCCGCCATGGACCTCAGCACGCGTCAGGCCAGCGAACCCCATACTCCCGCTGGCTTCACGAACTGGCTGCGTGGCTTTGTCCCGGTCCGGCGCTCCGAGGCGCTCACCGTCCTCCTGCTATCGCTGAACGTCTTCGTGCTGCTGACGACGTACTACCTGCTCAAGGTAGTACGAGAACCGCTGATCCTGCTCGGGGGCGGTGCCGAGCTCAAGGCGTACGCCTCGGCCGGGCAGACGCTGCTGCTGCTCGCGATCGTCCCCGCCTTCGGCTGGCTGGCGAGCCGGGTGAGCCGGTTGCGGCTGATGACGACGATGCAGCTGATCTTCATGGGGTGCCTCGTCGGCTTCTATGCGCTGTCGCAGGCCAAGGCGCCGATCGGTCTCGCGTTCTACCTGTGGGTCGGTATCTTCAATGTCCTCGTCGTCTCGAACTTCTGGTCGTTCGCAAACGACCTCTACACCGAAGAAGAGGGCAAGCGGCTGTTCGCGGTGATCGGCGTGGGCGCCAGCCTTGGCGCGATCGTCGGCGCCTTCGCACCGCGTGTCCTGTACGACGCACTCGGTGTCGGTGGATTGATGATGGTCGCGCTCGGCGGGCTCGGTCTCTCGATCGTTCTCTACCGGATCATCGATATCCGCGAGCGCGATCGGAAGGCGAGGGTCCGCTCCGAGCGCGCCGCCAAGGCAGCAGCCAAGCCGGTCGACACGAAGGGCGGCTTCGCGATGGTCATGCACGACCGCTACTTGCGACTGCTCGCCGTGATGCTGCTGATCGCCACGATCATCAACACCTCCGGCGAGTACGTGATGAGCAAGATGGCGACCGACGCGGCCGAGCAACTCGGGAGCGATGAGGCGAAGGGCGAGTACCTCAACGCGTTCTTCTCCAGCTACTACACCATCGTCAACATCGTCTCGGCGCTACTCCAGGCGCTGATCGTCACGCGTCTGCTGACCAAGCTCGGCGTTCGCAGGTCGCTGTTCATCATGCCGCTCGTCGTCCTTGGCGGCTGGCTTGCGCTGATCATGTTCGTCAACCTGACGACGGTGCGCGTCGTCAAGACCGTCGAGAACAGCCTCGACTACTCGTTGCACAACACGCTGCGCCACGCGCTGTTCCTGCCGACCAGCCGCGACGCCAAGTTCAAGGCGAAGGCCGCGATCGACACGTTCGTGTTCCGCATGGGTGACGTGATCGCCGGCATCGGTATCGTGGCGCTGTTCGTCGAGGTGTTCGGATTTGGCATCCGCGCGTTCGCGATCCTCAACGTCTGCCTTGCCGTGTGCTGGCTGCTGGTCGCAAGGCTCGCTGGCCGGCTCCACGACAAGCTGGTGGCGGAGGCTCGAGAGGATGACGGCCCTCGATGAACGCCGGGGCGCGGCCCGCGTCGCGACGATCAGTGCCCTGATCGTTGTCGCCGCGTTCGTGGCGGGGAAGGCCGCGCGCGACGCGATCCTCCTGTCCCATTTCAGCATCCAATCGTTGCCGCTGTTCATCGGTATCGCGGCGGTGCTGTCGTTCCCGGTGATCTTGATCGCCGGGCGGCTGATGACGCGGTTCGGTCCGGCGCGGCTGGTCCCCGTGCTGAACGTCGTCAGCGCCGGCTTTGCGGTCGGCGAGTGGCTGCTGCTCGGCCGGTTTCCGAGGGTCATCGCGGTCGTGGTGTTCATCCACCTCAGTACCGCGAGCGCCGTGCTCGTCTCCGGCTTCTGGTCGATCGTCAACGAGCGGTTCGACGTGCAGACCGCCAAGCGTCACATCGGTCGGATAGGAATGGGCGCCACCCTGGGGGGCATTCTCGGCGGGTTGGTTGCCGAGCGAACGGCAGTCCACCTGCCGCCGAACATGATCTTGCTCGTTCTCGCGGGTCTACAGCTCGTGTGTGCCGGCACGCTGTTCGCGTTCGGGCGAACCTCCCTATCGGAGGCCGCCGAGGCTCCCTCCGAGGGAACGTGGACTGCGCTGCGCCATGCAGCCAAGGCGCCACTGTTCCGCAACGTCGGTCTGATCGTCGTCCTCGGCGCCGTCGCCGCGGGCCTGATCGACTACGTGTTCAAGGCAGACATCGTCGCTGCGGCTTCGAACGGTGAGCTGCTGCGGTCGCTCGCCGTGTTCTACACGATCACGAACGTTCTCACCGCGGTGATCCAGCTCTCCGTGTGCGGACCCATCATCGCCCGCCTCGGTGTGCCGCGGAGCGTGGCGACCCTGCCGATCACGGTGACCGCGTTCAGCCTGGTCGCGCTGGTGATCCCGATTCCGATGTCCGCGGCGTTCGCGCGCGCTGCCGAGCTGGTGACGCGCAACTCGATCTACCGCTCGGGGTACGAGCTGCTCTACGCCCCGTTGCCGGAAGAACGCAAGCGGCCGACCAAGGTCGTGCTCGATGTTGGCGCCGACAAAGTCGGCGACATCTTCGGCGCGCAGCTCGTTGCGCTCATCGTGTTCGCCGCGATGGACGCCCGGATGATGCTGCTCATGGCTGCCGTGATCACCGGCGTGCTGGCACTGTTCTTCGCGATGCGCCTGCCACGCAGCTACACCAAGGCGCTCGAGGACAGCCTGCTCGACCACGCAGCCGAGGTCGCGGCGGTCGAACCTCCGGCACCTGCGCACGCGGAGCCGTGGCTGTCGCTGACCGGGCTACCGACGTTCGGCAATCCCGACGCGGTGCCGTTACGCATGCGGTCACGCACTCGCCGTCGAGCCACACCGCCGCCAGCTCGGGTCAACCACGGTCCTCACGAT
>JACCQV010001005.1 GCA_013813945.1 Deltaproteobacteria bacterium
GGGCGGGCCTCTCGATGGGCGGCTCGACGCCTCCATCGATGCTCCGATCGATGGGGCCATCGACACGATCGACGCGCCGCCCGTCCTCGCCTTCTGCAACGCCGCGGATCCGACGCTGCGCGGCTGCTACCGGTTCGAGAACAACCTCGACGATGGCTCGATGTACTCCAACGGTGGTACGGGCACTGCCTCGTACACGAACGTCAATGGCAACATCGGCCGGGCACTCGATGCCAGTGGCAGCTCGGTCACGATCCCGTTCGATTCGAGCCTGAGCACCGCGCAGTTCACGCTGAAGATGTGGATCCGGCCGAGCTCCGTCCCTTCGGGCGCCAGCTCCCGGATGGGGCTGATCGACAACAACAAGTGGCGGATGTTCGTCCAGATGGGCGGCAGGATCCGCTGCGCGATCAACGACGGCACGGTCGAGGTGGTCTCCTCGGCGACAGTCCCGGTCAACACGTGGACCCGCGTCACGTGCAGCTACGGCGCCGGGGCGCTCAAGGTGTTCTTCGATGGCGTCCAGCGCGGCTCCACGAGCTCTGGCAACGGCCTCGACGGCCTCTCCACGGGCACCACGATCGGTCGCCAGGAGCCGTCAGGTGATCCGTTCGACGGATTGATCGACGACGTTCAGATCTTCAGCGCGGTCGTCGCGCCTTAGTCGGCGGTCGCGCGCGCCCCGCGCACGAGTTCCGGAGGCGCGCCGACTTCATCGAAGTCAGTCCTTGATGGCGGAGAGGTCGGTGCGGATTCCCGCGAGATCCTTTTTCCACGAGGCGTTATTGCCATCGCGTGCGACGAGCTGCTCCGCGATCCTCAGTGCCTCGCGATAGCTCGCAACGGCGCCGGCGCGATCGCCCGTCGCGAGCAGCACGTCCCCCACCTTGCGGCGCATGATGCCGACGCCGCGCTGCCAGTCGGCGTTACTAGGGTCGCGCTCGGCGAGCGCCGCGGACATTCCGAGCGCGGTGCGATAGCGGGCGAGCGCCTCGTCGAGTGCGTTGCTCGCACGGTGGAGGTTTCCGAGCTTGCTGTGACAGATCGCGAGATCGCGGAGGTACACGGCGTTTTCGGGCTCGCGCGCGACGAGCTTCTCCGCGATCGCGAGTGCTGCGCGCTGTTGAACGAGCGCGGGTTCGAGGTTCCCCTGGGCGCGCAGCGCGTCACTGACGTTCTCGTGCATCACGGACAGACCGCGCAACCAGCCGGTGTTCTCGGGTTCGCGTGCCACGAGTGGAAGCAACCGATCGCGTCCGGCCTCGTACTCGAAGAGGGCGGCGGCGACCGCGCCCTGCTCGAGCAGGACATCACCGACCTTCTGATGACCGAGGGCGAGATCGCGCGTCCATGTCGTGTTCGCAGGATCGCCGGCGGCGAGGCCGCGGGTGATCGCCACGGCAGATTGGTACGCCGATAGCGCGCCCGCGAAGTTGCCCTGCTCGACGCGAACATCGCCGACCCGGTTGTGGCTGTCGGCGAGCGCGCGATGATCCACGCTGCCGGTGAGCTCGGCGGACAGCGCGGCGCGGATCGCGAGTCCGGCGTGGTACTCGCGCATCGCGCCGGCGAGATCCCCGCGTTCGCGCAGCACATCACCGAGGTTGTGCGCAGCCTGCGCCCGCTGGCGGCGCTCGAGGGGGTCACGCGTGGCCGGTCGGCGTGCGTAGTACGCCTTCATCTCGGCGGCGACATCACCGAGCAGCTGGAGCTTGCCAACCGCCTCGAGCTTGGCGCGCAAATCTCCGAGCATGAAGTCGCGGTGCTGCTCCGCCTCCGCTCGACTCGTCTCTGCGAGCACCTGCTGTGCGGTCGCCCGGCGCTCTGCACGGACGATCTTCGCGACGCTCGCGATGCCGATGACGATCAATGCCAGCAGCGCAACGGCCGCGACGGCGATCGGGGTGCGGTGCCGGGAGAACCAGCGCCGTATCAGCTGTGACAGCGAGTAGTGGTGCGCGCCGACCAGCTGACCCGCCTGGAACCGTCGCAGATCCTCGGCGAGCTCGCGCGCGGTCGGGTAGCGGTCCGCGGCGTTCCGCGCCATCGCACGCCGCACGATCGCGAGCAGATCGGGAGCCACCCCGGGCTCGCGCTGATCGAGCGGGATCGGTGCGCCGTGGAGAACGGCGTCGAGCACCTCGAGTGTGGTGGTCCCGGAGTACGGCGCTACGCCCGCGAGCACGAAGTAGAGGAGCGCGCCGATCGCATAGACATCCGCGCGCTCGTCGACGGTCTCGCCGAGCGCTTGTTCCGGAGGCATGTACGCCGGCGTCCCGAGCACATCGCCGTCGCAGGTCTCGTCGGGTTCGGACGCCAGCGCGGCGCGTCGCACGGAGTCCTCGGTACGCTGTAGATCCTTCGCGAGGCCCCAGTCGATCACGACCGTCTCGCCGAACTCACCGACCAGAACGTTGTTCGGCTTGAGGTCGCGATGGATCACGCGCTGCTGATGGGCGTAGGCGAGTGCATCGGCGACGGCGAGAACATGCGGCAGCAGCGCGATCCGCTGGGACAGGTTCTGTGCAGTCGCCACGGTCTCATCGAGGGCGCGTCCCGCGACCAGCTTCATCGCGTAGAACGGCTCGCCCGACGGCCACCGCCCTGCTTCGTGGATGTTGACGATCGATGGGTGCTGCAGCCGCGCCGTCAGCAGGACTTCGCGTTCGAACCGCGCGCGCAGCTCGGGGCTCTGAACCCGCAGCTCCTTGATCGCCACGCGCCGGTCGAGCCGGAGGTCACGCGCGGCGATGATCTGCCCCATCCCGCCGCGCGCGAGTTCGCAGCGCTCGACGTAGTACCCGGGATCGACCGCTGCCAGGGCCATCGGAGCGGCCGAGGAGAGTGGGGCCGCCTGCGTATCTGCCGACCCGGAGTCCATCGTGGTAACGGGCTCCGAAGGCATCTCGTGATTCTATTGGGGCGTGGTGCCGGGCACAATCGATAGAATCCGACAGATCGGCCCCTCGGTGCGGGCTGCTCTGGAT
>JACCQV010001008.1 GCA_013813945.1 Deltaproteobacteria bacterium
GGGCTCGGCAGGAAGCTGCGCAGCGGGGCCTCGGGCGCGAGACGCTGCTTGTTTCGGGGATCCAGGGGCGGCGCGGACCACACGCCGCCTGCGTCCGCCCACACCATCCGCCGCTGCGCTCCCTCGCCGACGAGCCGCGCGCCTGGAGACGGTATCTCGACGGGGGTGGTCTTGCCGGTGTGCAAGTTCACGATCACCGAGCCGTTCGGGCTCGTGGTCGATCGGCACAGCACGCACGCACCATCGACCGCGAGCTGCGCGGGACCGTCCGCGCACGGCAGCTCGCTCAAGGTCGTCTGCGTTCCGTCGAGCTTCATCCACGACCACTTGCCGCCGACGTCCGCGAGCAACACGCGGCCGCGCGCGTCGGTGCGTAGCGCGCGGACCGTGATCTTGGCCGGGATCCTGGCGATCTCTGCCTCGCCGCGGCCCCGCGGATCGGTGCGCATCAGTGACTCGCCGCGCGCGAAGATCACCGTGGCGCCGCCATAGTCTTGGTCGGCGAAGGCGGGCGTCACGGTCGCCAGCGCGAGAACGACTGCGGCGGCGATCGCGGATCTCATCGTCATCCGAGCAGCTTCGCGGCGTGCGACGCGTCAGAGACCGTCGTCACGAACCGACCCTTGCCGGCGATCTCGAGGAGCGTGACCTCGCCGAACCGCGGGAGGTGGACGCCGAGCGACTTCACGCCGTTGTCCTGCTTCGCGTCGCGCTCGAACTCCTGCTTGGTCAGCGGCTTGCCGTCGATGAAGACCTCGGAGAGGAACTCGATGGGCGCGATCCAGATCGCTCCGTCACGCTGGATCCGGTCGCGCATCTGACCCGTCAGGTTGTCGGTGGTGCGGATGACTTGATCGTAGTCGCGCTTGCCGAGGGCGGCGGCGACGTCGAGGTCGAAGCGCTCGGCCGGGAAGACGAGAACGACCGCGCCGTCGACCTCACGCGCTGCGATCGGCGGGCCCTTGGGCACCGGCTTCGGCTCCGGTTTCGGTGCCTCGGCCTTGGGCGGCGCAGACTTGCTCACGGCTGCCGCCGCCTGCTGGTCCATCTTCATCGTCGGGCGCTCTGCCGGCGACGCCTTGACCGGCGATGCCGACGGTGCACCCGGCAGCATCGAGAACCGATCCATCGCGGCGAGTTGCTGCTCCATCAGGATCGACTTGCGCTGATCCCAGGTGCCATCTGCCTCGAGCACGTCGACGACGAGGAGATCCCCGCGACGCTCGAACGTCACGCCCGACAGGCCGGCCAGGATCTGATCATCATCGAGCTCCTCGAGCCGCTTCTCGAAGGCGAGGATCTTCGCCTCGAACTCCTTCTGCGAGAGCGGGGTCGCACGGCGCTTGCCATCGATGTCGACCTGCGGATCGAGTGCGTAGGGCAGGAGACTGATGCCGCGCAGGTCGCGCATCGAGCGCGCCACGAGCACCGCGTCGCCCCAGCTGCCGAGGGCGAACAGCCGGCCGAGCCGGATCGGGAGTGCCTGGCACGTGGCGATCAGCTGCTCCTTGGAGGCACGCAGGTCGGCCGTGATCAGCGGATCGTTCTGCGGATCCTCGCGAGGTGTGATGATCTTGTCGTCGATGATCATCAGACGCCGCTCGCCGCGACGGCGGAACGGCATCGAGGGCGACAGCTCCATCTCCTGGCGCGGATCGAGGCGATCGACGTCGAGGAGCTGCTTGGACTCGAGCGCGTCCTGACCTCCGAGGCCCTCGATCAGAGCCTTCTGATCGATCGCCGCCGAGCCCTGGAACATCAGGTCGATTACGAGGCTGTCGAGCTGCAGAGACATGCGTGGGATCCTTCTACAAGTAGCCGCTTCGCTGGCGCAAGAGCCACTCGAGACCGAGGAGCCCGATGATCAGGAGCAGGAGGCCAGGACGGCTCCAGAGCTCGACGTCCGTACGGCGGTCGACCCGGACGATTCGCGGCGGGTCGAACGCGAGATCCGACGGCAGCACGTCGACGGGCCCGAGCGCAGAACCGCCCGTGGCCTTGGCGATCGACTCGAGCGTCGCGCGGTCTCCGACAGGGCGGTCGAGCTCGGAGCCACCCTCGCGAACGAGGAAGATGTCGGAGGCGTCGACCTGACGGCCTGCGATCGTTGCGCGGCCCTCGACCCGGTAGACCCCGGGCCTGAGACCTGTGCCCCCACCGAGCTCGTGCACGACGGTGCCGTCCTCGGAGACGATCACCTTGGCCGCCGACACTTGCTCGGCCGAGCTCGGATCAGCGCCGCGCTTCACGACGAGCGAGACGACGCCCGCGGGAAGCGGCTGGTAGTCGCGGCCGAGCAGTCGCACCGTGACGCGTACCGGCGCATTCGGCGCGTACTCGACCGCGTCGCTGTCGACGTGGAGGTTGCGCAGGTCTGGGTCCTGGATGAGCCAGCGCATCGAGTTCTCCCAGAACTTGGTGTACTGGCGGCCGTTGTCACCGGAGCGCGCTGCGCCGACGAACCCCCACTTCCACACGGTATCGGTCGTGACCGCGAGCGACCGGCCCCTGCCGTACTCACCGGCGACGATCACCGGCATCGGCTTGCCACTCTTGGTCTTCAGCTTGGGGTGATTCGCCAGCACGGTCGCGTCGGGCTTCGCACCGGCGATGAGGTTGACGCCCTGCAGTGGCGGAAGCGCCTTCCACGTCGCCAGGTTGTCGCCTGCGGCGTAGCGCAGCGACGTGACCGGATGGAGCTGGCCAGCATCGGTGAGCTGCGGCGTGAACTTCTGGGTGTCGATCACCGCACCGGAATCGAACGGACCATAGAGCTCGACGGGCAGGGCGTCAGCGACCGGCGTCCCGTAGTAGCCGCCCGACGAGAACGAGGCTGCGCCGCCCAGCATCGCGAGCCCGCCGCCGCCATCGACGTAGCTGCGAATGTTCTCGAGGTAGTCCCCGATTCCGTACGGCAGGTACTCGAAGTCTTGCAGGAGGATCAGATCGAACGAGGGGAGCTGGTGCTCGAACAGCTCGCGCGTCGGGAACGGGATCAGCGACATCTCGTCGTTCGGAACGAGCGAGACATCGTCCTGGGTGCGCAGGATGAAGAAGCTGATGAGGTCGACGTTCGGGTTGCTCTTCAGCATCTGGCGCAGCGCGCGAACATCCCAGCTCGGCTGCCCGGCCACCTGCAGGACGCGGATCTTGTCGCGGATGACACGAATCACGAAGCTGCGCGTGTTGTTCGACGTCACCGCTTCACCCGGGGCGACAGGCACCGAGACCTCGTAGACGTACCGACCGACGCGCGGAGGGGTGACCTCGAACGTGACAGTGATGTCCTGATCGCCCCCTGGCATGTCGACGAGCTTTTGCCGGAGCGGCTGGCCGTCCGTCGACAACGTGACCGGGACACGGCGGGCGGGCAGGCCGGTCGAGCGGATCACGGCATCGATCCGGACGACGGTCCGGACGAACGCGAACTCGTCGGCCATGACCTTCGCGACCGCGATGTCCTTGAGGCCTGGACGGGCCGCCCACACGGTATGAACCTTCGCGTCGAGCGAGCGCAGGAAGTCGCGCACCGCGCCGTCGCCGGAGTCCTCGTTGAAGCCACCGGTCGAGACGCCGTCGGAGATCAGCACGATGCCGGCGAGATCGCGGCCCTCGTAGCGCGCGCGAATCAGCTCGAGTGCCTTGCGGAACAGCGTGGCCTTGCCT
>JACCQV010001035.1 GCA_013813945.1 Deltaproteobacteria bacterium
CGCCGTGTCGCCGTGGACGATCACCGAGAACACGCGCCCCGACAGATGTCGCGGATAGTCCCAGCCGGCGAGCTCGAGTGCCTTGGCCTTCGCCGGATTTTTACCCCCGGTCGTCGTCGGATCGGGATTGCCGCCATCGGCGCAGACCAGCCGATCGAGCATCAGCTTGAGCGGCGACGGCGACTGATGCCAGTAGACTGGCGTCAGGATCGCGATGCCATGCGCCGCGACCCACAACGGATAGATCTCGTTCATCCAGTCGAGGGTCTGCCCGAGCGCGTGGTTCGGGTAGCACGAGCACGGCCAGTGACAGAGCGGCATCGCCGTCGACACGCATCCCTTGCACGGATAGATCCGGCGACCGTACTCGCTGGCGAGGTTGGAGAGATCGAGGAGATCGACGTGGCAGCCCGCGGTGCGCAGCTCGTCACTGGCCTCGGTCGCGAGCCGGAACGTCTTGGAGACCTCGCCCGGGCAGGTCTGATCGCTGCGGGACGAGCCGATGATCACGAGCATGCGCGCCGGGCCCGGGCGTTCGTGGAGCTGCTGCGCCGCGTGGATCGCGTCACGCGCGGCCAGCCACTCGACCGAGAGCTCGTAGCTCGGGTCGGCGAACTCGTCACCTGCCTTGCGCGTGCGGGGCGCCTTGCGGTGGTTGGTGTAGCCATCCCACGCAACCTCCTCGATTGCAGCAAGCTCGGTCGCGACCGCGTCGAAGGCGGGATCGAGGAACTGCGCGCGAAACCGCTCGCGGAACTCGTCGCGCGCGAGCTGTACGCTGGGCGAGCCGGTCCGGACGATCAGCTCGAGGTCGTCGACTGTCTTGGCCATCCACGCGACGGGTGCAACGGACGTACCGTCGTCGACGCGGATTGGCGCGACGCCCGCTCGGGCCGCATGGGACAATCCGATGTGATCGTGCGCCGTGGTCACGCGGGCGCAGCGAACCGGGCGGTCGACGCACCAAAACATTGTAACCGCGCGCGATGATCTGTGGTCAAACACAGCTCATGACGTCCCCGGAGCTCGCCGCCAGGTACCGCCACGTGCGGGATCGGACGCTGGCCCTGTGCGCGCCGCTGTCGAGCGAGGACGCCGTCGTTCAGCCGATGCCCGACGCGAGCCCGGCGAAGTGGCACCTCGCCCACACGACCTGGTTCTTCGAGGCGTTCGTGTTGAGTAACGGTCCACGGTTCGACGAGACCTTCGAGGCGCTGTTCAACAGCTACTACGAGGCCGTCGGACCTCGGGTCGAGCGCGCGCGTCGCGGCCAGTTGACCCGGCCCGACCTCGCACGCGTGCGTGCATATCGCGCCCACGTCGATGCGCGCGTGCTCGCGGGCCTTGTCGAAGGAGCTCTCGATGACGCGGCGCTCGGCCGCCTCGAGCTCGGCTTGCACCACGAGCAGCAGCACCAGGAGCTGATCCTGACCGATCTCAAGTACACGCTCGGCACGCAGCCGCTCGCTCCAGCGTATCGCCACGATCTGCCCCGCGTCCCTCACGGCGATCCTTGGCCGCTGTCGTGGCAGCGGTTCGGCGGCGGCGTCGTCACAATCGGTGCAACCGACGAGGGGTTCGCGTTCGACAACGAACGCCCGCGTCACGATGTGATCGTACGACCGTTCGAGCTCGCACGCCGCCCGGTCTGCAACGCGGAGGTCCTCGCGTTCATCGCCGACGGCGGCTATCGCGATCATCGGTGGTGGCTGAGCGATGGCTGGCAGTTGATCCAGCGCGACGCCTGGCGCGCACCGCTCTACTGGGACGGGTCGCAGACCTACGAGCTCGCCGGCGTCCGCGCGATCGAACCGGCCGAGACGGCCTGCCACCTCAGCTACTACGAGGCCGACGCGATCGCGCGCTGGCTCGGCGGCCGGTTGCCGACCGAGGCCGAGTGGGAGCTCGCTACGACCGGCATCGCGCCGGAGCAGGGAAACTTCGCCGACGACGACCGCCTCCACCCGGACCGGGCATCCACCGACGGTGATGGACCCGCACAGCTGTTCGGAGATGTCTGGGAGTGGACCGCGAGCAGCTACTCACCCTACCCAGGCTTCCAGTCACTGCCCGGCGCGCTGGGCGAATACAACGGCAAGTTCATGTCCGGCCAGCAGGTGCTGCGCGGGGGCTCGTGCTTCACGCCGCGCAGCCACATCCGCGCGACGTATCGCAACTTCTTCCCACCCTCTGCACGCTGGCAGATGACTGGCATGCGGATTGCGAGAGACGCATGACAACGTAAGGAAGGATGATCATGGTCTCGAACAGCACCCCCAGCATGCGACGCGCGGAGCTCTCGCCCGCGGACGACATCCGCGATGGCCTCCGCGCGCGTCGCAAGTCCTTGCCG
>JACCQV010001036.1 GCA_013813945.1 Deltaproteobacteria bacterium
CCTGCCGCGGATGCTGTGCCGGGGACGCCGACGCCGACGCCGACGCCGACCGGCTCGGCCACCGGAGAACCTCCGATCGAGATGGATCCCGTGGATCCCGGCAGCGCGCCGACGACCGCCACGCGTCCTCGGCCCGTCGCACCACCCACCCGACCGCGGAGCCCTGGTCCGACGCCGACCACGTCTCCGACCACCTCGCCGACCACCTCACCGACCACGGCAACGACCGCCCCCCCCGCGGAGCCCGATCCGAAGTTCTCCGAGGCTGACCTCTGCGACGAGGCGAACTGCGTGCTCTCCGAGTACGACCGTCCGTGCTGTGTGAAGTACAAGCCGAAAGGTCCGGTGATCAGTCAACGGATCGGCGGCGTTCCTCAGACGCTGGACCGAACGATGGTGCGAGCCGGTGTCGACGGGATCAAGCCGCGCGTGATCAAGTGCGGCGAGAAGGCCGGCGTGCAGGGCACCGTCAAGATCACGGTCGCGGTCTCGGCGGATGGCGTGGTCACGAGTGCTGACGTGCAAGAGACGCCGGACACCGCGCTCGGAACGTGCGTAGTCGGAGCACTGCGCGTTGCGAAGTTTGGAAAGAGCGTCGAGGGCGGCTCGTTCACGTATCCGTTCGTGTTCTGAACGATCGAGCGACCACTACGCGCCTGCGCCAATCCGAGAAGTCCCACCGCCCGCCATGGCCGCGATCGCCGCCGAGGGTGCCGTTCGACGCTCACGAGAGTGAGCTGTTCCGCACATGCGGTGCGCTATGCTCCCCCCATGGGGCGCATCGTCATCCTGGCTGTCTTGCTCATCTCGACTACTGCCAGCGCACAGCCCGTCAGCTTTCAGCTGCAGGGCGATGTCGCGCTCGGCAAGAAGCCGATGATCGAGATCCGAGCCGTTCAGTCGGTGACCGCACTACGGATCGATCTCGACCGCGACGATGGTCAGCACTTCACCGTGCAGCATGCCTCGCTCGCAAAAGGTGCGGCGGTCCGCCTCGCGATTGGCGACGGCGCCGCGGGCAAGGCGTCGTACAAGGGCACGCTCTCCGGGCAGCTCGCCGGTCAGAAGGAGCGCTGGAGTGAGGAGCTGATCTTCGACACGCTCGTTCGCGCGCCGCTCAAGGTGACCTACGACATGGAGCACCTCGATCTCGACAAGCGGGTCCTTCAGTTCAAGGTGTCCCGACCCGCGGGCACCGCGGAGCTCACGGTGATCGGGGACGACGGCAAGGAGATCGGTACCGGCACCGCGACCTACGCCAAGGAGCCCGCCGATACCTGGCTTCCGATCACGTGGAAGCAGCCGGCCGGCACGCGCGTGATGATGCTCAAGCTGCGCGTCGTGACCGCGGATGGGCTCGCGTCCAACGTCGAGCTGATCCCATGGTCGGTCTCGATCGATCACGAGGACGTCAACTTCGCGACCGATAGCGCGGTGGTCGAGGCCAGCGAGAGCAGCAAGCTCGACAGCAGCGTCACCAAGATCGCAGAGGTCGTGAAGCGCTCGGAGAAGTTCATGAAGATGACCCTCTACGTCGCCGGTCACACCGACACCGTTGGGCCCAATGCCAAGAATCGCAAGCTGTCGCTCGACCGCGCCCGTGCGATTGCCGCGTACTTTCGCAAGCAGGGGGTCAAGCTCCCGATCGCGTTCGCCGGCTTCGGCGAGGAGGTCCTCAAGGTCAAGACCGCGGACTCCACCGACGAGCGCCGCAACCGCCGCGCGGACTACGTGATCGGACCGGCGGCCGGCGCGCCCCCGTTCAAGGGGCCGTACCTCAAGGCCAAGGCCGAGTGGAAGCAGCTCCGGTAGCTGTCAGGAAGCCTTGCTCGCGTGGGCGACGACCACGGGTCTCACCGTCGACGAGCTCGCGATGATCCAGCCGTCCTACAGCTCGCCCGCGACACCCGAGAGCATCCGCCGGGAGATCAACGACGAAGTCGAGTGGCTCACGCTGCGGTGCGCGAGCAAGCACCCGTCGGTCTCGCTGCTCGCGCTCCGCGTCGTCGGCGACGACGATGGCGCTGCGACTGTCACGACGACCAACACCACTCCGTTTGCACGCTGCTTCGCCTCTCTGGCCAGCGAGCTCGAGCGTGGGGGCAGCGCGTATGACAGCAAACCGCAGGAGTACAGGTTCACGATGATCGTCGCGATCCCGAGCCCGCAGACGATCCTCCAGAAGCGGTTCGACGCCTCCGACACGAACGTCGGCTGCACGCCACGGCCGGGCCCCCTGCCACGCATCGCGACGTTCGATCTCCGCAGCACGAGCGAAGGACTGGTCGTGAAGGTCGTGACGACTCCCCACAACGCCGAGGTCACGGCATGCCTCGAACGCCAGTACGCCTCGTGGTTCGCCGACTTCGGTCCAGGGGTCTGGAAGCTCGCACTGCGCCGCGAACGCCCACTCGCACCGGCGATGGAGCCGCAGAACATCGCGAGCCGCACACCATCGCTCGCGACGGATTGCGCGACCGCCGCCAATCCGCAGACTCGGGCCACCGTCTCGGTCAGCGCGAAGGCGGGTGACAAGACGTTCGCGATCACCACCGACGCCGAGGACCCCGCGTTCGCCGGCTGTCTGATCAAGAAGCTCGAGAAGGCGCTGCGCGACGAATTCACCGTCCGCCGTGAGGTCGCTGGAACGCACGTGCCCTACTTCCGCATCGATGCGGATGTACGGGCTAGTGCCAATGCTGGTCAGTTAAGGTCGTTCGTGCACGTGCACGTGTCACGTGCTCGTACACGTCCACGATCATCGGCAAAGCTTGCTCAGCATGCCGACCACCCGGACCA
>JACCQV010001060.1 GCA_013813945.1 Deltaproteobacteria bacterium
CGGCAAGCTGCTGTTCGCGATGCCGGTGAGCGTTGTCGGCTACTGGGGATATCCGTGGGCATCCGTATATGCCGGCGGCGGCTACACCCCGTACGCGACCGAGTCGGCCACCGGGGAAGGCGCGGCCGGGATGTCCACGCGGTCCCACGGCCCGCACCTGCTCGCCGGGACCCGGATCCTCCTGCGCACGGGACGTTCGTTCCGCATGTCGACCAGCGCCGAGGTCGCTCGGCAGTTCCTCGGCGATATGACCATCACCTCGGGCACGATGAATATCGGACTCCATTTCTGAGGAACGTATGAACCACCGTCTTCTGGCAACGATCATTCTCCTCGCGGCGGTCGCTTGCGGCGCCCCATCACGCCGAACCCTCGGCGCACAGACCGCGATCGGGCCCGCCGTCGGTTCGCCCGGCAAGGTGCTCGTGATGTCCGCGAGCTGCGGCGCGATGGAGTCACAGTGCCGGCTCGGGTGGGCGCCGGCGGTCGACAGTATCGTCGTCAGTGGCCTCGAGTTTCATGGCTACGCGACGATCGATCCGCAATCGCTCCGCAAGGACGAGGCGCAGCGCACCGAGACCACCGTGACGGCGGACTCCAGGGACGAGCACCAGTCGGAGAGCACGGCCAGCTCCCTCGAGATCGTCGGCATCATTCCCATCGCGTCGACGGGCGTGTCCTCGAATCGATCGCTGACCGTCAGGGAGTCGCGCGAGAAGACAGTCGTCCTCGTCGGCGCGACCATCGAGGATCTGCGCGTCGAAGACCGCCAGTCGCTGATGTCGCTCGCCGGCGCGGAGTCGGTGCTCACGACCCGCATCGTTGTGGGCGCGAACTACAGCGTGTGGACGAAAGCGCAGGTCGTCGAGGTCATGATCAAGCTCAGCGACGCACGCGACGGCGCGATGCGGTGGTCTGCGCGGTGCGCGGCCAGCTCCGCCGACTTCACCTCGGCCGACGCGGCGATCGAAGGGGCGGCCCGCTGCGTCGTCGACGCGATCACGCGCCCGGCGGGGACAACGCCACCTCCGTCGTGAAGTCAGAAGCCGGGGGTCTCCATCGGGCCGCTCGACTGGCCACGGATGAACTGCTGGACGATCGGATCTGACGAGGCACGAAGCTCCGCGGGTGTAGCGACGACGTGAACGACGCCGCGATAGAGGAACGCGACGCGATCGGCGATCCCGAAGATCGACGGCGGATCGTGCGAGACCACGATCGCGGTGACCCCGAGCTTGTCCGCGAGCTCGCGGATCAGCCGATCGATCCGGCGTGCACTCACGGGGTCGAGTCCGGTCGTCGGTTCGTCGAACAGCACGACATCGGGCTCCAGTGCCAGAGTCCGGGCGATCGCGGCGCGTTTACGCATCCCATCGGAGAGCTCCGCTGGATAGCGGTCCGCGTACTCCGCCATGTAGACCTGCGCCAGCCGGACGCGAGCCTGATCGAGCGAGGCGTCCCAGCCGAGACGCTGGTGCTTGCGGAGCGGCAGCGCGACGTTCTCTGCGAGCGTCATGGAATCGAACAGGGTCGAGCTCTGGAACACCATGCCGATCCGCTTGCGCAGCGCCGCGAGCTTTCGCTCGGGCAGCTTGTCGACACGCTGGCCGTCGAACCAGATCTCACCCGCATCGATGCGGAGCAGACCGATCAGGTGCTTGATCGTCACCGACTTGCCGACGCCGGACGTGCCGATGATGAACATCACCTCGCCCTTGGTGACGGCGAGGTTCATCCCCTTGAGCACGGCCTTGCCGGAGAACGCCTTCTCGACGCCCTTGAACTCGAGATAGGCCGTCACAGATCGCCTCCGGTAACGAACAGCGCGGCGGCGGAGATGATGAAGTCGAGGACGATCACCGCAAACGAGCCGCCGATCACCGCCGCCGTGGTTGCCCAGCCCACACCCTCGGAGCTGCCGCGTGCGCGCAGACCGCAGAAGCCGGCGACGATCGGAATCGCGGCACCGTAGGCGAGCGCCTTGATGCACATCAAGATCAGGTGACGCGGACGGACCTGCGTGAAGTCGTAGAAGATCTCCGGGTTGACGCCGAACGAGTGCTCCGCGGTGAGGCCACCAGCACCGAACATCACGAGGCCGCCGATCACCGACAGCAGCAGGGTCATGATCACGGACGCGATGAACCGGGGCACGATCAGATAGTCGATGGGCTGCACGCCGCTCATCCGCAGTGCGTCGATCTGCTCGGTCACCTTCATCGACCCGATCTCGGCCGCGATGCCGGCACCGACGCGGGTGGCGAGCATCAGTGCCGTCAGTGTCGGACCGAAGTCCGAGACGATCAGCCGGATGAACTGGCCGCCGATCTGCGAGTAGTCGCCGGTGATCCGGGACAGCTGGCTGCACGCCTCGTAGGCCATCACCATCCCGATGAAGCCGAGCGTGACCACGATGAACAGCACCGACTTGTTGCCGATCGCGTGGAGCTGGCGAACCAGCTCGCCGCGCGCGCCGCCGCGCCGGAGCACGCCAGCGATCGTGCTCACGTAGACGATCCACAGATCGCGCGCTGCGCGGAGGGCCTTCAACCGCCCACCAGGTACGTCATGAAGAAGTCGAGGAGCATGATCGAGACCGCGGCTGCAACGACCGCCGCGTTGACCGCCTTGCCGACGCCGACCGCACCGCCGCGCACGGCGATGCCGAAGTAGCAGGACGACATGGCGATCGCCGCACCGAACGCGACCGACTTGTAGATGCCGAGTAGAAAATCTGCCGGTCGCAGATTGTCGGCCATCGAGAAGTACATGGTCGACCAGTCGATATCGAGCATCGAGCGGGCGACGATCGCGGCACCGCCGAGCGCGACGAGGTCGCCGAGCGCCGTCAGGGCCACGAGCATCACCATCATCGCGAGCACGCGTGGAACGACGAGGAACGCCACAGGATCGATCGCCAGTGATCGGAGCCCGTCGAGCTGCTCGGTGACTGTCATCGTCGCGAGCTCGGCCGTGTTGTTCGCACCGACGCGACCCGAGAACATCAAGGCGATGAGGATCGGGCCGATCTCGCGAAGGACGGCGTAGCCGGCGCCATAGCCGGCGAGGGAGGTCGCGCCGAACTTCTTCACGAACGGGCCCGCCTGCAGCACCATCAGCGCGCCGGCGAAGAACGCGGTCAGGGCGACGATCGGCACCGAGCGGTTGCCCATCTTGTAGAGGTTCTTGACCAGCTCGCGACGATCGATCCGCGGTGGTACGAGAGCGCGCAGCACCTGAGCGGTGAGGATCAGGATGCCGCCGACCTCCTGCGAGATCCGGGTGGCTCCCGCCCCGAGTGCGATCATCCAGCGCTCGCCGATCACGGAGCCTCCGGTCGGACGTCCTGGAGGGGACCTTCGAGCTCGCCGCGCACGAACTGCCGGACCATCGGATCCGGCGCATCCGCGATCGTCGCCGCGGGACCGCGATAGATGATCTTGCCGTGGTAGAGAAACGCGATCTCGTCGACGAAGCCGGCGAGTGCGGCGACGTCCGATGACACCGCGATCACCGTGGCCTTGGTTCGTACATGATCGGCGGCGAGCAGATCGTAGATCTTCTGCGTCGTGACCGGATCGAGGCCGGCGGTCGGCTCGTCGTAGATCACGAGCTCTGCGTCGGCGACCGTGGCGCGCGCGATGCCCACGCGCTTCTTCATGCCGCCCGAGAGCTCTGCCGTCAGCTTGTGCTCGCTGCCGAAGAGGCCGACGGCACGCAGCCGTTCGGCGACACGCTCGGCGATCGCGTGGGCGGTCATCCCGCCGCGCTGCTCGAGCGGAAAGGCGACATTGCGCTCGACGGTGAGGAAGTCGAACAGCGCATAGTTCTGGAACAGCATCCCGATCCGGCGGCGCACGACGCCGAGCTGGACTTCGCGCTTCCCTGTGAGCACGTGATCGAGGACGGTCACTGTTCCGCCGTCGGCCTGCTCGAGCCCGGCGATGAGCTTCAGGATGACGCTCTTGCCCGATGCGGCGGGGCCGATCAACCCGAGCCGCGATCCAGGCGCGACGTCGAGCGAGATGCCAGCGAGCACCTCGCGCTTCTCGTAGCGCTTGTGCACGTCGGTCAGGCGAATGGCGGGCGCTACGGACACGCGAGCTCCGAACGGCGGGCCAGATACTTCGACTGCGGCGACTGCTTTTCGAGCTTCGCGAACGTCGCGCATGCCTTGCCGGGATCACCGGCGCGCGCGTGCGTGATCGCGAGCTCGAACAGTGCGTCGTCTCGCAAGATCGACGCCGGGTAGTGCTTCGGGAGTCGCTCGAACGCCGCGATTGCTGCGGGCAGATCGTCGAGCTCGTCGCGCAGGATGCGGCCGAGCTCGAGCTGCGCGTTGTCGAGCCACACCGAGAAGTACGAGCCGGCGCCGAAGGCGACCTCGCGCGTCGCCACAAGGGCGCGCAGTCGATCGACCGCTCCCTGCGGATCGCCAAGCGTCTTCGACAGCCGTGCCGCGTGCCAGCGCGCGTCGTCGCGCAGCCCGCTCTTCGGGTAATCGACCGGGATTCGATCGTAGAAGCTGCGCGCCGCGGAGATGTTCGCGAGCTCGTGCTCGTGCAGATCCGCGAGCGACCACACGAGGTTGTCGGCCACGCTGTGATCCGCGAGCGGAGTCAGCGCCTTCGAGATCTGATCCGCGAGAGCGCGCGCGTTGCGGTGCCTGCCATCCTCGAGCAGCACGCGGAGCGCATCGCCGGCGGGTTGCTCGTCGGGCCACTCGCTGATCACTCGCCAGAGCGCGGTCCGTGCCGCGGTCTCGTCACCCTCGCGCAGGAGCAGCTCGCCGGCGCGATGGACCGCGGTCGCCGACGTGGTCGGGTCGTCGCTCGCGCGTGCGGGAATCGCCAGGTACGCGTCGATCGAGGCGCGCGTGCGTCCCGCGTGCTCCAGCACCTCGGCCTCGCCGAGCAGGGCCGACGCGCACGTCGCCTTCGCGCGACGCTTCGGGCGCAGGGCGCCGCACTTGGTCTGGGCGACGCGGTACGCCGCGATCGATCCATCGACATCGCCTGCGTCTGCGCGCCGCTCGGCGGTCGACAGCTCGGAGAGAGTGGCAGATGCCGAGCACGCACCGGTCACCATCAAGCTCACGGCGAACACCTCGGCCAGGCGCGTCATCAAACCCTAGGCAAGCGTGGCGGCGATATCCGCGATCACCTTCGCGGCCCGCATCACGCCGTCACGCCCGACATCGAGGTGCGTCACGGCACGGACGCGGTGAGGTCCCGCGGACCCGAGCAGGATTCCATCCTCGCGTGCGACGCCGATCACCGCGTCGGCGGTGCCCTTCACGATGTCAATCATCACGATGTTGGTGTGCACGTTCGTCAGATCCACCGTCAGGTTCTTGGCGTTGACGAGCGCGACCGCGAGGGCGTGGGCGTTCGCGTGATCCTCGCCGAGGCGCGCACGGTTGTGCTCGAGGGCATACAGGCCGGCGGCCGCGAGGATCCCGACCTGCCGCATCCCGCCGCCGTGCATCTTGCGCAGGCGATGACAGCGGCGGATGACCTCGCGCGTGGAGGCGACGAGCGAGCCCGCCGGAGCGCCGAGTCCCTTCGACAAGCACACGCTGATCGAATCGAAGCCAGCGGCGAGCTCGAGCTCGGTCGAGCCCGAGGCCGCGGCGGCGTTCCACAGCCGCGCGCCGTCGAGGTGGGTGACCATGCCGAGTGCGTGTGCGGCGTGGGTGACCTCGGCGAGCTGCGCCTTGTCCCAGCAGATGCCGCCCGCCATGTTGTGCGTGTTCTCGACGGCGACCACGCGCGTGGGCGAGAGGTACGGGTCGTCGCTCGATTTGTATGCGGCGCGGACGTCGGCGGCGGTGAACCGATAGTCCGCCATCGTCTGGGTCTGCGCGCCGGCGAGTGCTGCGAGCGCACCCGATTCGTGGCGCCAGCAGTGGGCATCCTTGCCGATGATGATCTCGTCACCCGGGCGGACGTGCGCCTTGAGTGCGATCTGGTTCGCCATCGTCCCGGTCGGCACCCACAGCGCCGCCTCGGTACCGAGCAGCGTCGCGACGCGCTCCTCGAGCTTGCGCACCGTCGGATCCTCGCCATAGACGTCATCGCCGACGTCGGCGTCCGCCATCGCCCGGCGCATCTCGGCGCTCGGCCGGGTCACCGTATCGGAGCGCAGATCGACGACGGCCATGCGCGTAGCCTAGCTCGATCTGGCGGCACGCCGATTCAGGGCGTAGGCGAAATCGGCGGTCCGCCCTCGTCGGGCTTTGGCGAATCTTTCGGATCGTTTGGCTTCGGCGCGCCCTCGGCCGGCGGCTCCTTTGGAGGATCCTTCGCGGGCGGAGGGGCAGGCGACCCGAGCTCGCTGCGGAGCTTGCGCTCGAGCCGGGTCAGCATTGCGACCTCGAGCCAGTCCGGGCGATCCTCGATCTGCAGCACGAAGCGAACGCTGGTCCGCCGATCGCGTACGACCGTCAAGACCTCGAGCGAGCCGCGGTACATCTTGCCGTCGTCCTTGAGCTCGAACAGCACGTAGCCGGCGTCGGGGTCCTTCTCGATCACCTTGACGTGCTCGTCCACGACGAGGAACCGCACCGCGGTCGGCCACACCTGCTCGCGCCCATACGCGAGCGTCTTCTCGGAGCGCGCCGACGCCGCTGCCGCCGCGAGGGCGATACACAGGAGGCTACTCAGCAATCGTCGCACGAGCCGGATCGTCGCTGCCCGCAGCCGCCGGGGCCAGTTTCTGACCCGAGGCCCTATCGATCGGTTTCCGGCCGCGTCCTGAGGCCGGAAATCACCTCAGGCCGAGGGTCCCCCTCGTGGGGGCTCACAGGCGGCGGAATCGTGTCGCTCTTCTCTCCACCGGTCTTGCGGGCGGAGCGGAGGTCCGAGAACGACACCCACGGCGACGCGATTCCGAGGGCACCCATCCCGACGTACCAGACCACCTGCATCAGGTGCTGCGCGATCGCGTACGCGAGCGCAGGAGCGTGCAGCGCGCTGCTCTGATCCATCACGCCGGTGAGGTACAGCGACAAGCCGAGCAACGTCAGCCACTGGTACTGACCCACGAGCCCGGGCGAGTTCGGCAGGCTGATCCCGACAGCGACCAGGCCCATGACCGCGAAGCCGCCGACGAGCGAGAGCGGGAGATGGAACCCGCGCGCGAGCAGCCAGACGCCGAGGCCGTTCGCGGTCCAGTAGACGAGGCTCCACACCAGGAACGCGGCGAGGTTCTTGCGATCGCGCAGCACCGCGAAGCCGCGGATCATCTCGAGCATCTTGCTCTCGATGATGCTGGCGATCCGCGGCGCGAGCTTCGGCAGCAGCGACATCTTGAGACAGAACCGGACCGTCGCCTCCGGCCGCCACATCGCAAACACGAGGAACACGAGCGCCATCGCGAACAGTCCGAGCGCGGCGTACGCGGTCGGCATCATCCAGCCCGGCGCGTCGGGGCCGCGCAGCGAGAAGAACGCCGAGAAGACGAGAAGCGAGATCAACAGACCATCGACGATCCGCTCCACCGCGACGGTACCGAGCGCGGCGGAGGCGGAGATGCCACGCCGTCGGAGCAGACCGGGGCGTACGAACTCGCCGAGCCGCGCGGGCAGGGCGAGGATCATCATGAAGCCGACCGACGAGATCGCGATCAGCGGGCCGGTAGGTACCTTGACCCCGAGCGGGGCGAGCAGATGGTTCCAGCGCAGCGAACGGCAGATGTGTACGACGATCTGCAGGCCTATCCAGGCGAACAGATAGGGAGCGAACTCGGCCCACTCGAGACGGCCGAACGCATCGGCGAGCTCGATCCGCTCTGCGGGGCCCGGCCACACGAGCCACATACAGAACGCGAGCATCGCGAACGACAGGGCGAGGTTGATGGCGAGCTTCATGTCAGTCCGGCAAGTCGCCCGCGAGGATCGCACGCGGCGCGTGATCGAACAGGCGGGTGACCGCTGCGTGACCCAGCTTCTTGTCGATCCATGCGAGGCCCGCGGCGGCCTGCTGCAGATCCCCGATCTGGTGGGCATCGGTCGCAACGGCGGTCGCGAGCCCGAGCTCGAGCAGGTGACGAGCGGCCTTGGTCTCGCGCCGGCCGTGGAAGCCGGCGATCGCGCCGAGATCGATCACGAACGCGCACTGGCCGCGCAGCGTCCGCGCGAGGTCGTCGTCGTCCCACAATGCGTGGTAGCGCTCGGGGTGCGCGAGGACGGGGAGCTTGCCGGCCATGCGGAACTTGAACAGCTGATCGACCATCGCGGGCGGCATCAGCGGCGGCGGGATCTCGACCAGGAATGCGGTCGTCCCGCGATAGCCTGGGATCGTGTCGTCGATGGAGCGCTGGTAGAACACATCATCCCACATGTTCTCGGCGCCGAGCCGCAGGACGGGATGCGACGGCTTCCGCACCGTCTCGAGCTGCGCGAGGGTCTGCTCGATCCGATCCCAGTCAGGAAGGTACTGAGCAGCCTTCTGG
>JACCQV010001066.1 GCA_013813945.1 Deltaproteobacteria bacterium
CCCGCTCTCGACCCGCCTCGTCGCTGCCGCGCTGTTCGGGATCGGGATCGAGTCCTACGTCGGACGCAACGCCGGGGTCGAATCGTTCCGGGCGATGCTGAACCTCAAAGTCATCTGGTCGGCGACCGCGGCGCTCGGCGTGCTGTGGTCGCAGCTCGAAGGCGGTCCGCCGGCAGGCTGGGGCGTCTTCGCGATCTTTGCCGGGTTTCATCTGGTGTGGCTGCGCTACCGGCTGCTCCTGCGGGGGGAGGTGACGCCGTGAGGCCGCTCGGGTGGGCGGCGTCGATCGCGTTGATCGTCGCGGTCGCCAACCGGGGCGCTCGGGCGGAGCCGATCCGGATCGACGGTGCGCTCGGATTCGCACACTTCCAGCAGCAGGCGAAGCCGCGGATCGGGACGCCCCGGGGCGAACGGCTCGTCGATCAGACAGCGATCACGGTCGGCACTACGGTGACCTACTCGCTGCATCGTTATCTCGCGGCCGGCGTGTTCGCCGAGCTCGATCGCACCACCCGGCGCGCCGGCGAGCTCGTCGGTTTCGACGCCGAGGGGCGCGCGACGATCGATCCGGCGATCGGCGGCGTGTCCACAGAGCTGTGGGCGGGCCTGGTCGTGCGCGGACAGTGGCGATGGTTGTTCGCGGATCTCGGCTATGGGCTGGTCACCCGGCGATGGGATACCGGACGCGACGATCTCCCGGCCGCCGATGGCTCGACCGACGGCGCGTTCCGGGCCGAGCCGACGGTCCGCTGGATGCTCACGCTCGGCGCGGCGATTCCGGTGCGGCCGCACCTCGCGATCGTGCTGCGGCTCGAGTGGCGGATTCGCTACTACGACGTGCGCGGCGATCAGCCGCTGCGCGACGGAATCGTGCACGGAACCCAGGAGATCCGGCCCCTGTTCGGAGTAGCGTGGACTCCGTGATGCGGACGATCCAGATCCTCGCATTCGTGGCGCTCGCGGCGTGCGCGGACGAGCCGCGTAGCTTCGGCGACGTGGTCACGGATCCCGAGCTGCCGCCGCGCGGTGAGGGCGACATCGATGGCTGGATCGACGACGGTCACTATCTGTCCTGGCGCTGCGAGCCGCAGCCGGTCGACGTGCGGTTCGGATCGCCGCACCGGCCGCAGACCCGGACGTGCAACAACGCGCTGATTGCCGGCTCGGGTACGACCGGCGAGCTGCCGGTCGGCGCCGCCTCGGTCAAGGAGATGTACGATGACGCCGGCCAGATCATTGGGTATGGCGTCAGCCGTAAAGTGATCGTCGGGGGCGCGAACGGCTGGTACTGGTACGAGAAGATCAGGGGCAAGGTGAAGGCGGACGACATGGGGCCGCCCGCGGGCTCGTGCTCGGGCTGTCACATCGACGCGACCCGAGACTTCACGTACGTCTACGTGCCGTAGCGCAGCACACGCCGTCGCGCCCGCGATCTGATACCAAGGAGGCGTGGCTCGCCCGTCGTGGGATCTCCGGTCGTACGTGCCGGCGAAGCTGGCGCTGGGGTTCCGGGCGCTGCGGTTCTGGAACCGGATGGCCGCGCCATCGCTGTTCGTCACCAGCTTCGTGCTCCTGATCGCGATCGGCACGTTCGGGCTGATGGCGCTCGCAGGTCTCCAGAACGGTCCGAGGCTCGGGTTCGTCGACTCGCTGTTCACGATGACGAGCGCGGTCTGCGTCACCGGCCTCGTGGTGGTCGACACGGCGACCCAGTTCACCGGGCTCGGGCAGCTATGGATCCTGCTGTTCATCCAGCTCGGGGGCATCGGCCTGATCTCGCTCACCACGCTACTGATCGGCGCGATGGGCCGACGGCTCTCGCTGCGGAGCGAGATGCTCGCGGTGGCGCCCACGCGCACGCACGACCGGCCGGAGGTCTGGGAGCTCACGCTCGCGGTCACCAAGTTCTCACTGATCGTCGAGGGTCTCGGCGCGCTCGCGCTGTTCCTCACCTGGCTGCCCGATCTGTCGGTCGGCGATGCCGCGTGGGCGGGCCTGTTCCACGCGATCAGCGCCTACTGCAACGCCGGGTTCTCGACGTTCAGCACGTCGCTCATCGGGCATGCTGACAACCAGCTCGCGCTGTTCATCGTCTCCGTGCTCATCATCATCGGCGGTCTTGGCTACCTGACGTTCGAGGAGCTCATCCGGTGGTGGAAGACCCGGCGTGCACTGCGGGCCGGGATCCGCGACGTGGGTCATGGGTCTCGTCGCATGTCCTCGCATACCTGGGCTGTCGTGGTGACGAGCATGGTGCTGTTGCTCGCTGGTTGGATCATGTTCGCGATCTTCGAGTGGTATGGCGCGCTCGGCCATTTATCGGTGTTCGACAAGCTCACGAACGCGTGGTTCCTCTCGGTCACTCCTCGCACGGCGGGCTTCAACAACCTCGACTACACCCTCGTCGGAAACGACACGGCCGCCCTGACCATGCTGTTCATGTTCATCGGCGGGTCACCGGGCTCGACGGCAGGCGGCATCAAGACCACGACCGTCGCCGTCCTCGTCGCGCTCGGCCTGTCGCGCTTTCAGGGCCAGCGCTTCGTCTCGCTCAAGCACCGCGCGATTCCACCGGGCACGATCGAGCGAACGGTCGGCATCTTCCTGCTCGCGATCTTCATCCTGGTGGCGAGCTTCTTCGTGATCAGCGCCATCGAGGCTGTCGGACAGGATGCGGCCACATCGCGCGGGCAATTCTTGCCGATCGCGTTCGAGGTGGTAAGCGCGTTCGCGACCGTCGGGCTCTCGATGAACTACACCCCGGAGCTCGAGGCGCCGTCGAAGCTAATCGTCGCGCTGCTGATGTTCATCGGACGCGTGGGCTTGTTCTCGTTCTTCACGGCGGTGATGCTGCGGCGCGCACAGCCGCCTGCGTTCAAGCGCCCCGCGCAGGAAGACTTGATCGTCGGATGAGAGGGAACCCATGAGTCGCTACGTCGTGATTGGCCTCGGGAACTTCGGTTCCTTCGTTGCGAAGCGGCTATACGAGCTCGGCCACGAGGTGGTCGCGATCGACAGCGATGCGGCGATCGTCGATGCGCATGGTCCGTACGTGACCCGGGCGATCGTCGGTGATGCCACGAAGAAGGCCGTCCTCGATGAGGCAGGTGCCGATGGCTCCGATGCCGCCGTCATCTCGATCGGCGAGGATCTCGGTGCGTCGATTCTGTCGTTGCTCGCGCTCCGCGATCTCGGGGTGACGTCGACGTACGTCAAGGTGCTGTCGGAGGATCATGCTCGCATCGCAGACGCGCTGGGTGCGACGGAGTCTGTGTTTCCCGAGCGTCAGGCCGCCAATAACCTCGCGTCGCGGATCACCTCGGGCAAGCTGCTCCACTACACCGCGTACGGCGAGCAGTTCGGCATCCAGGAGATGGCGGTGCCCGAGCTGTGGGCGGGCAAGACCCTCGAAGAGCTCAAGCTGCCGCAGAACTATC
This sequence comes from Deltaproteobacteria bacterium, assembly GCA_013813945.1. Taxonomy (GTDB): domain Bacteria; phylum Myxococcota_A; class Polyangia; order Haliangiales; family Haliangiaceae; genus JABFXX01. The sequence goes on from JACCQV010001066.1 coordinate 3,438, forward strand.
AGATCCAGATCGTGGCGATCCACGACCTGCTGCGCGACACCATCGCGGTCCCGCGCCCATCGCAGAAGCTGACGCCGTCAGACACCCTCCTCGTCGCAGGCGTCCCCGCCCAGCTCGAGGCAGTGACCAAGCTGCGCTAGCGCCAGCGCCGCGACAGCTCGACCTCGGCCTTGTACTCGTCGAGCATCGCGGCCTTCTGCTGCGCGGTCCAGCCATGGATCGCGCCGAGCATGTCTCCCACGCGGTCCACGACGCTCAGCCCCTGATCGCGGCTGACCAGCAACAGCGGCACGCGACGGCCGAGGACATCCTCGATGGTGCGCGCGAGATCATGGTTCGCGGCGAACTCGATCTCGGCCCACACGTACGGAAGCTCCTTGTCGAGGCGGCGGCCGAGCGACCGGTCCTCGGAGATCCGCGCCGCGAGGAGCGGAGCGCGCGTGCCATAGACACCACACAGGTGCGTCGCGGTATCGACATCGAGACCGTGATCGTCCATCAGCTTGCGGCCGACCTCGGCCACGCCTTCGAGGCTATCGACGCTGAGGCCCGCGGCGCCGGGCAGCGGCCGGGTCTTCGTCGTGTTCTTCTTGACCTCGACGGCCTCGCCGAGCTCGGTCATCAACGCGAGCGTCTTGTTGACCGCCTCGCGCGCCATCCGGCGATAGGTCGTCAGCTTGCCGCCCGCGATGATCACGAGCCCATCGTTGCGGGAGAACACCTCGTGCTCGCGCGAGATCTGTGACTCGTCGACGTTCGGCGGCGCGGCGATCAGCGGGCGAAGACCGGCCCACGTCGAGATCACGTCGTCGGGTGTCAGGTTCGCACCCGGGAAGTAGCCATTGCCGCTCGCGCACAGGTACTCGACGTCGCTGGCATCTGCGGCGACCTCATCCGCGCTGCCAACGAAGTCCGTGTCCGTCGTCCCGAGCACGGTGCGCTCGCGCCAGGGAATCGCGAACATCACGCGCTGATCGACGGGCGAGATCAGGGTGATCGCGCGCGCGAGGGGGAGCCGCTCGCGGGGGATCACGATGTGCACGCCCTTGGTGCGGCGCAGGATCGGGCGCTCCATCGGGATCTCGAAGCGCCGGATCATCTCGTCCGTCCACGCGCCCGCGGCGAGCACGACGACCCGCGCGGTGACCAGTGAGCTCGCGCCGGTCAACCGATCGCGAACGTGCACGCCTGTGATCCGGCCGTCGGCGGCGCGCTCGAACCGGGTGACCTCGGTGTACGTGCGGCAGTCAGCGCCGAGTGCGCGCGCATCGATCGCGTTCTCGAGGACGAGGCGCGCATCATCGGTCGCACAGTCGTAGTACTCGAGCGCACCACGCAGCCCCTCGCCGCGGAGCTGGGGCTCGAGCTCGAGCGCGGCGCGTGCACCGCGAAACGTCCTGTGGAGGCGCGGGGCGCGGAACAGCGCGAGGGAGTCATAGATCCACAGCCCGAAGTTCATGAGCTCGAGGCCCGGCTTCGCACCCTTGTAGATCGGGATCAGAAACGGCAGTGGACGAACGAGGTGTGGCGCGACGCGGGTCTGGATTCGGCGCTCGGAGACTGACTCGAACACGAGCCCGATCTCGCCATGCTCGAGGTAGCGGAGCCCACCATGAACGAGCTTGCTCGACTTCGAGGACGTGCCCGACGCGTAATCGTTCTTCTCGAACAGCGCGACCTTGAGGCCGCGGAGGGCCGCATCCCGCGCGATGCCTGCGCCCGTGATTCCGCCGCCGATCACGACGAGATCGAAGGCCGCGGTGCTCACTGCCCCGACGATGCCCGGGGGGACACTCCCGGTCAAGCCTTGGGGGGTACCAGCGCGACGACAGGTACCTCGAAGAAGGCGAGGGCACCGATCAGGGTCGCCAGGCCGGCGATGGTGGCGGCCTTGTCGATCTCGATCATCACCGTGCCGGTCTTCAGCTTCTCGGGACCGGCGGCCTTGAGGGCCGTGAGCGCCTCGTCGGGCGAGGCCCCGAGCTTCAGCCGCAGCCCCTGGATCCTCTGACCGGCGGGCGACTTCAACGCGACAGGCACGATTCCGTAGGCGCCGGTCTGAGCTGTGACCGCGAGGTAGACCGGTTCGCTCCAGCCCCCGGCCCCGGCCACGACCTCGGCGAGCCGCGCTGCCGGCATCCGCGCCGGCGCGAACACGGCCGCCGGCTGACCCAGCTTGGCGAGCTCGGTCGGCAAGTCCTTCAGCGTGACGGCACGCCCCGGAAACGCATCGCCACTGACCGTCACACCGTTCGCTCCGAGCTTCGCGACGGGCAGGGTGCCGATGCTGATCTCGCCCACCGTCACCGTGATTCCGACCCGCATGAGCTGGGGCTTGGACAGCGGAGAATCGGGGATCTTAATCCCGACCGCGGACACCGAGACCGGGGGAAGCGGCATCTCGATCGCTGCCAGGAGCTCGGGCCCGCCAGGTCGCGCGACGACGTCACGCGCGATCCGATCGAGCGCGAAGTACGACGCGGACATGTAGCGCGCATCCGGTACGGCGCTGACGTGCTCGCGACACATCTCGCCGAGCTCGCGCCACGGTGTGCGTGCGCCGTTCATCCGGGCATCGTCGAGCGTACCGAGGAACCGCATCTTCGCGTTCGGCTCGCAGTACGCCTTGCACGCGACCATCGCGTTCTCGATCTGCGTGCGCGTGGGGCCGCCGTTGGCCGGCAGCCTGCTCCACGTCAGGATCGGGGCCCAGTCACCACACGGGCGACACGCATCGATGATCGCGTCTGCTCGGCGCGTCGCTGGAAGGGTCGGTGCGGCCTTCAGCGCGGCCTCGCATGCGGCCCAGTCG